>NZ_JANPLK010000044.1 GCF_031426495.1 Gemmatimonas sp.
GGCCCTCCACGGGGGCCCTTCGCGCTTTCACTGGGCCTGGCACGGGCTCATTGACTATCACCCACGCCCCCCCACACTGACCCCTTGAACGGCTTTCAGGATCCCGGCTGCAGGTTGAGGACGACTTCGAGGCCGAGCAGACGGAGGAGTCGTGCGGTGTCAATGAAAATCAAACTCGACCCGTCGGGCGACATCGTCCAGTTGCGGACGTAGCCGCGGTTGTAGAGCGTGCGCTCCGCGCCGAGCCGCGGTTTGCCGTCCGGTCCCGTGGAGAACGACAGCCCGACAAAGGCGCCTCGGCCGTTGTAGAAGTACAACGTGCGTCCGTCGCCGCTCCACACCGGAAGACGACCCCCGTTGCCCGACACGGCGATGCGCGAGGTCGGTGTCGGAAACGGACTCACGAACAGCTGATCGACCCCCGACGTGTTCGCGGTGTACGCCAGCCAGCGCCCGTCGGGTGAGATTGCCGGCGACTCTTCGCGCGCGGTGCTGTTGGCGTACGGCTGCACCGGTCCACCAACGCTTCGCCTGAAGACACCGATGTCGGCGCTCGTCGCACCCGCGGTGGCGGTTCCGGAAATCGCGACCCAGTCGTCGTTCATCGAGATGCCGTCTACCGACGCCCAGTTCAAAATGGCCGGCAGGTCGACGGCGCTACCGCTGCCATCCGATGGCCGCACCGAGAAGGTGGTCGGTTCGCGCGACACATAGACGATGCTGTCGTCGCGTGCGGTGAACGCCGGCGCTCTCCCGTATCCGTCACCGGTGACCGACTGCGTCACCCCCCTCGTCAAATCCTGCATCACGATGTTCCAGTTGTCGAAGCCGCTGCGCGATTGCATCGCCAGTCGCTGCCCGTCGCGTGAAAACGCCGCGCCTCCTAGCACGATCGCGCCGCTACTCGGAATGCGGATCGGCGTGTTGACGCCGTTGCGTCGCAGCGTGATGCTGGAGTTCGGCGTCCACGTGGACGTGACGCCGTCGGACTCTCTCCGGGACAGCACCAGCGTGCCGTTGGCCGCGACGGCGTACTCGGCGTGGGCGAGGATCGGCGAGCGCAGCACGTTGCCGTCGGCGATCTTCACTGCCGGTCCGGTGGTGTCACCCTTCACCGGATCGAAGGGGAAGGCCAGGAGCGCGCCTTCGCGATTCACCAGCAGACGCTTCCACGCCGGAACGTAGGCGGGTGTGGCGCCGGGCATAAGCGGCCGTGGTGTCGTCGAGCCGGTCGCGAGCCAGTACACCATCGGCACGCGCTCAAGTCCGGCGTACGCGAACAGCACGCCGTGGCCTCCCTCGACCGCCGACGGGCCAACTGGCTGCCGCTCGAGCGAGTCCGCTTTCAGAAACGTCGAGAGCTGCGACGTTTGCAGATCCGCGCTGTACATGGCGGTACCGACGGTCACGAGCACGCGATCGCCGGAGAGCCACGTGGTGCCGCTGACGAAGCCCGTGGGTAACTGGCTGACGGCGGTAGCCGCTCCGCCTCGCAGCGGCATACGGAAGAGCCGCTGATTCGCCACGTACAGCAACTGCTGCCCGTCGGGCGAGACCGACAGGGATGTCGCGCCTTCGGTGCCCGTGAGCACGGTTGACGTGAGCGAACCGAGCTCGCGAGCCACCAGTCGTTGCGGTGGTGCGCCGGCCGCCGAATCGGTCGGCGTCGGTCGTGCCTGAAAGACCAGGGTGCGTCCGTCGGGCGAGAGCACCATCATCTGCCCACAGCAGACGGCCTGCACTTCAAGCGAGTCGGGCGCCGTGACGACGAAGCGCACCGGTGTCAGGTCGGTGCGCACCGTGGTCGTACTGCCGGTGACGCTCTTGGCACCAAGCACCCCGAGTAGCGTACCGGCGGCGAGTCCGCCAACCCACGGCAGGGCGCGTCGCGCCGTCGACGAGCGGCTGCTGTGGGCCGACGCCGCACGCGCGCCACTATGGCGCCGCGCGGTACCGGCGGTATCACCGAGCGCCATCGCAAACTTCTCGGCACTCGCGTGCCGGTCGGCCGGCAATTTCTCGAGCGCCGTCGCCACCGCCTCCCACACGTGCTCCGGCACGCTCTTTCTAAGCTCGGTGACCGGGACGGGATCCGTCGCCAGAACCTTGGCCACGATCGCCTGCATGGTGGGACCGGTGAATGGCGGCTCGCCAGCGAGCATCTCATACGTGACGACACCCAGTGCAAAGACGTCCGCCCGCGCATCGACGGTCTTCTCACCCATCGCCTGCTCGGGAGCCATGTATTGTGGCGTACCGAGGGAAAGGCCGGTCTGCGTCATGCGCTGCCCGCCCGCCTCCGACACCGCGAGTGCAATGCCGAAGTCGGCCACCATCGGTCGCCCGTCGTGCAGCAGAATATTTTCGGGCTTCACATCACGATGCACGATGCCGCGCTTGTGCGCGTAGTCGAGTGCACCAGCCACATCCTGTGCGATGCGGACGGCGTCGGCGATCGGCAACTGGCGTTCGCGATCAAGTCGTGCGCGCAGCGTCTCGCCATCCACGAACGGCATGACGTAGAACACCAGGCCATCCGCACTGCCCGAGTCGAACAGCGGCAGAATGTGCGGGTGCTGTAACCCTGCGGTGAGCGCGATTTCCTTGAGAAACCGCTCGGTGCCGAGCACCGCCGACAGCTCGGGATGCAGCACCTTGATGGCGACCCGCCGGTGGTGCCGCTCGTCTTGCGCCAGATACACCGTGGCCATGCCGCCGGCACCGAGCTCGCGCTCGAGGCGATAGCGTCCGGCCAGCGCCGTGGTCAGGCGCGCGCGTACGTCGGACGGGTTCACGGAGTCGGGGCTGGAGACGTCACCACTCCAAAGTACGGCTCCGCCCCGAGAATGCGCGAGCGTGCCCTACTTGCCCTGCGTCTTCTCCCACCGCGCCGGGTACCGCTTCTTCAGCGCGTCGATCTTGGGGAGGTCGTTATACACGATGTACGGCTGATCCGTGTGGCTGTACAGGTAATTCTGATGGTACGACTCGGCGTCGTAAAACTTGGACAGCGCCGCCAGTTGCGTCACGATCGGGCGAGGGAATGCCTTCGCCTGGGTGAGCTGCGCGATGACGGTCGTTGCGGTCTTCTGCTGCTCGGCGTTCGTGAAGAAGATCGCCGAACGATACTGCGTGCCGACATCAGGGCCCTGACGGTTGAGCTCCGTGGGGTTATGCGCCACGGTGAAGAACACGGCCAGCAAGGTTTCGTACGATACCACGGCCGGATCGAAGGTGACCTTCACGGCTTCGGCATGTCCGGTGCGACCGCTGCTCACCGTCTCGTAGTCGGGGTTCACCACGGTGCCGCCGGCGTAGCCCGACACCACCGACTTCACCCCCTTCACGTGCTCAAACACCGCTTCGACGCCCCAGAAACAGCCACCGGCAAAGACCGCCGTCTGCAGCGTCGCCGCGCGCGCAGTCGAGGTGATCGATACCGTGGAAAGCAGTACCGCGGCAATGAGTGCACGAACCATGTCACGTCTCCCGAAAGGAATACCCGCGTAGCGCGTAGCGCGTAGCGCGGACCGCCCCGACTCCAGCAAGCAGGCTGCAGAAGATAGCCGGAATCGGGGCGGGAAGTTCCCGTTAGCGGCGCCGGCCACCGCCGCGCGGTCCGCCGACGATGATGGGTACGCCCACGAAGCCGGTGTAGAACGGGCGGAAACCGAGTCCACCGTATAGCCCGCCGTAGCCGTAGCCACCGCCGAACATGAACGGGTCGAAGTACGGATAACCGCGGGCGTAGGCGTTGCGGTCATCCTTGGTCGTCGCGGCGACTTCGAGTGGTGCCACCAAAACCGACGCGTTGCCCTGTACGTCCTTGCAGGCACGCTTCTCCTTCTCGGCCTTGGCCACCAGCTTGCCGCCGATCCAGAGTTCGAGTGGTTCCTTGGCCTTCGATTCAAGTTCGACCAGCTCGCGCGCGCCGAGCGTGAGCTTGGTGTGTTCTATGCCCTTCTCGACGGCGTACTCGAGATCCACCGGCTTCGTGCCATCGTTGCGGATCACGAAGCGGTCTTCGCACAGCTGCCCGAAGGTAAGGTGCACGGCATCGTCGATCGCGGTGCGCGACACCACGGCAATCTGCGCCGATGCGCGTGAGGAATCGGTGAGTGACCCAAGGGCGAGCGCAAGCAGCGCCGTCCATCGTGTGGAGTGGTGCGTCATGATGCCTCTCTATGTGATGTGTCGAGATAACCGTGGGCGCGGGGATGTCGTCGCGCGACGGAGGCTCAGTGAGAGAGACACGCGCCGTGTTGCGCTACCCTATATCGCCTCTACGTCGACGCGTTGCGGTCGGCAGCGTCTTGCCGGCGTTGTGCTTCCTGCCAATCCACGACCGGCGCCACGCCGCGATCGTCGAGCGACAAACTCGCCATCGCGCGCTCCACTACCGACGCGCCGAGTTCCGCCGGCAACGCCTGTCCGAACGCCAGCTCGGCACGACGACAGAGTCGCTCTTCACGTGGCAGCTCGGCTTCCGTGCGATACACGCCCATCGCGTGCACGCGCGCATGTACGCCTTCGTGCAGAATCGACGAGGCGACGGGCGCTGCCGTGATATCGCGGCGCGCGAGAAACGTGAGCTCGGTGATGATCACGTTGTCCTGCGGAATGAACGCGCCGCGGCAGGCGAATCGCTCTACGCGGATACCGCGGATGTCGCGCCGCAGATGCGCGAGGCGCCACGGTTGATACGTGCCGATGAGGGCGAGTGACTCATCGAGTCGCGCCAGCACGTCAGCGGTGGCGATGTCGGAGCGCGTGTTGATCACTTCGACGGGCACGCCGTGCAACGTGGTGCGCACCGTCTTCGGTGCCGACGTGCTCTCACCGGCGGCCGGTGCCCCGAACATCGCAGCGAGTCGATCGAAGAATCCGGACATGACGGACAAGTATGGGGGAGAATTACTCTGGCGCGCGACCACGGGAGCAGTAATCGTTCATCAACTGCCGATGCGTTTCATACCCCCTCGCCCGCGAAATGGCTGAGACCGCACTGTGACCGACTCCCTGAGCGCGTACGATCTCGCCTACGCGGCCGCACAGGCTAGTCCTGAGGAGTTCTGGGGCCAGGCGGCGATGGCGCTGCACTGGGACACCCCGTGGGAGCGCGTGCTTGACGACCGGGCGGCTCCGCTGTACCGCTGGTTCAGCGGCGGGCAGATGAACACCTGCTACAACGCCATCGACCGCCACGTGCTGAACGGTCGTGGCGCGCAGGCGGCGGTGATCTACGACAGCCCGGTCACCGGCACGAAGCGCACGATCAGCTACGCCGAGTTGCAGAACGAAGTCGCGCGATTCGCCGGCGTCCTGCGTTCGCTTGGCGTGGAGCAGGGGGATCGCGTGATCATCTACATGCCGATGACGCCCGAGACGCTGATCGGGATGTACGCCTGCGCGCGCATCGGCGCCGTACACTCGGTGGTGTTCGGCGGCTTCGCGCCGCACGAGCTGGCGGTCCGCATTGACGACGCGCAGCCCAAGGTGGTGCTCACGGCCAGCTGCGGCATCGAGGTGCAGCGCATCGTACCCTACAAGCCGCTGCTCGATCAAGCGCTCCAGCTGGCCGCGCACAAGCCGGCGCATTGCGTGGTGTTGCAGCGCGAGGTACATCGCTGTGATCTCACGGCCGGTCGCGATATCGATTGGGCGGAGGCCATGACCACGGCTGCGGCGGTGCCGTGTGTGCCGGTGCTGGCCACCGACCCGTTGTACATCCTGTATACGTCGGGCACGACCGGTCAGCCCAAGGGTGTGGTGCGCGACAACGGTGGACACGCCGTGGCGTTGCTGTGGACGATGAAGCACGTGTACAACGTGGGACCGGGCGAGGTATTCTGGGCGGCGTCGGACTTCGGCTGGGCGGTGGGCCATTCGTACATCGTGTATGCGCCATTGCTGGCCGGGTGCACCACCGTCGTACACGAAGGAAAGCCGGTGGGAACGCCCGACGCCGGCGGCTTCTGGCGGGTGATTCAGGAGCACGACGTGCGTGTGCTGTTCACGGCACCGACGGCGTTCCGTGCCATAAAACGCGAAGATCCCACCGGTCTGTTCTACGCGAAGTACGATGTGTCGTGCTTGCGGGCGTTGTTCCTGGCGGGCGAGCGTCTCGATCCCGACACGTATCACTGGGCGCGCGCGCTGCTGCAAACGCCGGTGGTCGATCACTGGTGGCAAACGGAAACCGGCTGGCCGGTGGCGGCCAACTGCCTTGGACTCACCAGCTTCCCAGTGAAGCCCGGCTCGCCTACCAAGCCGGTGCCGGGCTACACTGTCGAGATTCTCGACGAAGATGGGCACGTGCTGCCATCGAACAAGGAAGGTGCGGTGGTGATCAAACTGCCGCTGCCGCCCGGCACGCTGCCTACGCTCTGGCGCAGCGATGCTCGATACATCGACACCTATCTCGCGCGCTATCCCGGCTACTACCTCACCGGCGACGGCGGCTATATCGACGAGGACGGCTACCTGTTCATCATGGGCCGGGTGGATGACATCATCATCGTGGCGGGCCATAACCTTTCCACGGGCTCGATGGAGCAGGCACTGTCGAGCCACCCGGATGTGGCCGAATGCGCGGTGGTCGGCGTGCGCGACGCGCTCAAGACCCAACTGCCAGTGGGACTCGTGGTACTCAAAGCCGGTGTGGCACGCCCGGTGGCCGAGCTGGCGGCGGAACTCGTGCAACTGGTGCGCGATCAGGTGGGGCCGGTAGCCAACCTGAAGCAGGTGTTGGTGGTGTCACGCCTGCCGAAAACGCGCTCGGGTAAGGTGCTGCGCAAGACCATGCGCGCGATCGCCGATGGTGATGCGTGGACAATGCCCCCCACGATCGATGAACCGGCCACGCTCGAGGAGATCGCGGCGGCGTTCGTTACGATCGGGCTCGCGCGGGCGAATCAGACATCGATTGGCGGGTAGAGTAGAGACCGCAAAAGCAAAAGCAACGGCCACAGCGGGAACACGGAGGGGACGGAATTCACCGATGTCACAGATAAACCAAATGCGCGTTTCAGCTTATCTGCGATATCTGCGTCATCCGCCGACTCCGTGTTCCCGCTGTTGCTGTGGCGGTGGCTGTCGCCGTTGCCGTTACTCGCCGATCGTTACGTCGGGCGTTTCGCGATGGTACTGCTCAATACGCTCCACTTCTTCACTGGCGCCGAATACGAAGCCGCTGCGTTGGTGCAACCCCGTCGGCTGTTCGTCCATCATGCGACGCTCACCGGTGCTGGCCATTCCGCCAGCCTGCTCGATCAGGAAGGCGATCGGATTGCATTCGTACAGGAGCCGCAGGCGACCGTGCCTGGTGTGCGCCCGCGTGTCGCACGGATACAGGAACACCCCGCCGCGCATGAGGATGCGATGCGATTCCGCCACCAGCGACGCGATCCAGCGCATGTTGAAGTCCGCACCGCGAGGTCCTGATACGCCGGCCAGGCATTCGTCCACGTATCGCTTGACGGCGGGCTCCCAGAATCGGCTGTTCGACGCGTTGATGGCGAACTCGCGTGCCGACGGCCCTACCCGCAGATGCGCGTGACTGAGCACCCATTCACTCAGATCCGGATCGAGGGTAAAGGCATGTGTACCGCGTCCGATCGTGAGCACGAGCATGGTGCTGGGACCGTACACGGCATAGCCGGCGCAGACTTGCGCGGTGCCTGGTTGCAGGAAGTCGTCGAGGACTGCGTGAGCGCCTGGTCTGGGCGCGCGTAACACCGAGAAGATGCTGCCCACCGACATGTTCACATCGATGTTCGATGATCCGTCGAGCGGATCGAAGAGCAATAGATACTTGCCGCGCGGATAGTGCGACGGGATCGCATACGGAAGCTCGAGTTCCTCCGACGCCATGCCAGCCAGGTGTCCGCCCCACTCGGTGGCGCGCAGAAAAATCTCGTTGCTGGCGAGGTCGAGCGGCTTCTGCTCCTCACCGTGCACGTTGTGCGAGCCGGTACCCCCGATGTCACCCTGGAGCGCGCCGTGTGCCACCCGACGCGCGATCGCTTTGCACGCGAGGGCGATATCGGCCAGCAGGGCGTCGAAATCGCCGGTTGCCTCGGGAGCGCGGCGCCGCTCCTCGATCAGAAACTGCGCGAGCGTGGCACGTCCGGCGACGGGCATGGTATTAAACTCCACAGAGTGACACGAGCCGCGCCGTGCGGCGCTGGTGAAGGTGCCGCGTATACTAGCACCGCTTCCGGCGGTGCGGAGGTGATCGACTCGATGGTGATTGCTGCCCTGCTGACGTTGATGCTCGCGCGACCCGTTGCTGACACGGCGCCCTGTGCGGTGGCCGCGCGCTTCTTGCGCGACGAACGGCACATGATCGCTGAGGTCGAGGTCGACACGATCGACGACTGGCGCACGAGAAAGAAGGTACCCGGGTGTCGCATCACCGCCGCCGGCGGCACAGAGATCGGCGTGGGCAGGGAGGCGGTCCGCTTCTACGAGCTGCTGCGTGCGGCAAAGTGGGTGCGCACTCCAGAGCCGCGCGATTCCCCGAACGAGGGATCGCTGCGCTTTCGGTGGGAGCAGGCAGACTGCCTGTTCAACATCAACGCCGAGGCGCTGTTGGGAACGGATGCCGAGCAGCGGGTGAACGACACACTCCAGGTGCCGGCGGGGCAGACGCGCTATCAGATCTTCGTCATGTGCATGCCCGCCATGCCGCCGGCACCGCGCTAGCCGTCCGTCGGCCACTCCACCGCGCCGGAGTGTGTGACCGCGCCGAGATGCGCGGGGCCGACTAGGCGGGTGTACTTCTCCAGCACCCCGCCGAGTCTCACCGGAACGGCCACCGGCAGCGCTGCCAGTCGCACGGCCATTTCGGCGTCGCTGAGCTCCACCGCAATACGGCGCGCCTCAGGACGCGCGTCGATCGAGATGATATCGCCGTCGCGCAGCAGGGCGATCGGGCCTCTATCGGCCGCTTCCGGCCCCGCATGGCCTATGCACAGGCCGCGCGTGGCGCCGCTGAAGCGGCCATCGGTGAGGAGCGCCACGTCGGCGCCCATGCCCTGGCCGTAGATCAGTGCGGTGATGCCGAGCATCTCGCGCATGCCGGGGCCGCCCCGCGGGCCCTCGTTGCGGATCACCAGCACGTCGCCGCGCGCGTAGCGCTGGTCGCGCACTGCCGCCTGGGCCTGCTCCTCCGATTCGAACACCCGCGCCGGGCCGCGATGCACCAGCGCGGTGAGTCCCGCGGTCTTGAGCAGCGCGCCGTCGGGGCAGAGGTTGCCCGTCAGCATGGTCACGCCGCCGTCGGCGGAGCGCGCATTCGCCACCGTGCGCACCACGTCGCCATCGGGCAGCGCGACGCCTTCGAGTTCCTGCGCCAGCGTACGCCCCGTGTACGTGAGACAGTCGCCGTGCATCGCCCCCGCCTCGAGTAGGGCGCGCATGACCACGCCGGCACCGCCCACGTGGTAGAGGTCGCGCGCCAGAAACCGGCCGCCCGGTTGCAGGTCGGCAATCAGTGGCGTGCGCGCAAAGACCACGGCCACGTCGTCCAGATGGAAGCGGATTCCGGCCTCGTGGGCGATGGCCGGCAGATGCAACGCGGCGTTGGTGGAGCCGCCGGTGGCCGATACCACCGCGCACGCATTCTCGAGTGAGGCGCGCGTGACGATATCACGCGGCAGCGGACCATCACCCATTACGGCGCGCATCAGCGCCACACCGGCGCGTCGCATGAGTGGCGCGCGCTCGCTGTACACGGCGGGAATCATGCTCGAACCGATGGGTGCCAGGCCCAGCGCCTCCGACACCATACCCATCGTGTTCGCGGTGAACTGACCGGCGCAGGACCCCGCCGTGGGCAGGCACGCATGCGTGATCTCGTGCAAGTCGTCGGGTGTCGCCTCGTTGGCGAGCACCTTGCCGATCATCTCGTACGTCTCGCCGATGTTCGTGTCGCGTCCGCGGAAATGTCCCGGTAGCGCCGCACCCCCATGCACGAACACACCGGGCACGTTACAGCGCACGATGCCCATCATGAGGCCGGGCAAATTCTTGTCGCAGCCGCCGATGGCGAAGATGCCGTCCCACTGATGCCCGCGGGTCGACGCCTCAACACTATCGGCGATGATCTCGCGCGAGACCAGCGAAAAACGCATGCCGCTGTGCGCGATCGACAGCCCGTCGGACACCGATGCCACGGGACATTCGTGCGGCATGCCGCCCGCGGCGTAGATGCCGGTCTTGGCGTGCAACGCCTGGTCGCGCAGGAGCATGTTGCACGGGCTCATCTCGCCGCCGGTGTGAAACACGCCGATGTGCGGTCGCGCGATTTCATCGTCGTCATGCCCGAGCGCCTGCAGAAACGCCCGGGTGGGTGCGCGCAGCATGCCCTCGTGGATATTGGCCGAGCGGAAGCGCTTGGTCATGCGGAGCCGCCCGCGGTGGCGCGCGTGAGGAACAGCGTCACGACCCGCGACACATCGGGATCGGCCCCGATGCTCGCGGTGCGGCTGGCTTCCAGCATCACCTCCGACGCGCGCGTGGCCATCGGCGCGTAGGCGCCGCATTCGCCGGCCAGTCGCACCACCTGATCGATGTCCTTGCGAAACGTGCCCAGTCCCCCGATGCGCGGCGTGTCCACGCCGGCCGCCATACGCGGTCCGAAAATCTGCAGCGGGAGTGAGTCGGCGAAGCCACCGGCCAACGCACCAGGCAACCGCGTGGCATCGATGCCGGACTTGCTCGCGAACGCCAGCATCTCGGCGATCGTCACGAGATTGCAGGCCACGATCATCTGGTTGCAGCTCTTGGCGAGTTGACCGGCGCCATGTCCGCCCATGTGCGTCACGCGCTGCGACAGCGCCTCGAACACCGGGGCCGCGCGCGCGATGTCGTCGGCCTCGCCGCCAGCGAACACGATCAGCTTGCCGGCGCGCGCCAAGGGCAGGCCGCCCGAGACCGGCGCATCGATCCAGCGCGCGCCGCACGCGCTGTCGAGTCGTTCGGCCATGTCGCGCGTGGTATCGGGCGCGATGCTCGACAAGTCGATCAGCAGTTGACCGCGGCGCATCACGGCGTCGATGCCATGCTGGCCGAACACCACCTCGTGTACGGCCGTCGTGTTGGTGAGACACAAGCACACGACGTCGCACGATTGGGCCAGCGCCCGCGGCGACTCAGCCAGCGTCGCGCCGAATGCCACCAGCGGCGTGGCCTTGTCGATCGTGCGGTTCCACACCGACACCGACAGGCCGCACTCGAGCAACCGCTCCACCATCGGCGTCCCGATGAGCCCCGTGCCGACAAACCCGATGCGCGGACGCGCCGCTGTCTCAGGCATACAGGTGCAACCCGTTGTCCATGCGAATCACTTCGCCGGTGATGCCGGGGGCGCCGGCCACCAGGAAATACGCCAGCGCTGCCACTTCATTCACCTCGAGCAACCGCGGCAAGGCCTGCGTGATCAAATACTTCTCCTCCACCGCCTTCAGTTGCTCACCGTCGAGCACGCGACTGGGCAATCCACCGCTCACGTAGCCCGGGGCGATCGCGTTCACCCGAATGTGCGGCGCGAGGGCGCGGGCCAGCGACAGCGTGAGCGTACTCACGGCGCCCTTCGACGCCGCATACGCCACACTCGAGCCCAGTCCCGCCGTACCGGCGATACTCGAGAGATTCACCACGGCGCCACGTCCCGACTCGCGCAGTAGATCGCGACAGGCGCGGATCATGCGAAAGGTGCCGGTGAGATTCACATCGTAGGTGCGCGCAAACTCGCTCTCCGGCAACGCGTCGAGATCGGTGTGCGGAATGAAGCGCGTCGTGCCGGCGCAGTTCACCAGTGCATCGGTGCGCCCGAAGCGCTCGCGCATCGTGGAGGCGGCGGCATGACAGCTGTCGTCGCTGGTGACGTTGAGCAGCACGACCTCGGCCCGCGCCCCAAGCGTCGTGCACTCGGTCGCCACCGCGTCGGCCCCGGCGCGGGTGTCATCGTCGAGCGTACAGATGCCGACGTCCCAGCCGTGGCTGGCGAAGGTGCGGGCGCAGGCAGCGCCGATACCGGTCGCCGCACCGGTGATGAGGCAGACAGGTCTTGCGGGGGAGGTCATGCGGGAGAGCTTACCGGTGGGGAGGGGAATCGTCCACTCACCCGGCAGGCAATTCTCTGGAGAGTCGTGCATGCGGCGTACGTGGCGTTGGACACTACTGACGGTATTGACCGGTGCCGTCGGCGTGGCTGGGCTTGCGGCCTTCACGCAGCCGCCACGTCCTGCGTCATTCCTGTACGTCTGGACGGGCGATGCGGACAAAGCGAGCTCGGACTTTCTGGCCGTGATCGATGTGCGACGCGGGTCGGCCACCTATGGGCAGGTCATCTCCACGGTGCCAGTCGGCGCGAAAGGCACCGGGCCGCACCACACGGAACATCAGGTGGAGCGCGACGGCATCCTGTTCGCCAACGGCTTCGGCGCCGGACGCACCTTTCGTTTCGACGTGACACAGGCGGCGTCCCCGAAACTGCTTGGCTCGTTCACGAACGTCGGTGATTACAGCTTCCCGCACTCGTTTGTGCAACTCGCCGGCGGCCATCTGTTGAGCACGTTTCAGGGACACGGGACCACGAACACGCCGCCCGGCGGGTTGGTGGAGCTCGATCGAAAGGGTCGGTTGGTGCGCGCCACCAGCGCGCGTGCCACCGGCTTCGATACGCTCGACATGCGCCCTTACAGCCTGACGGTGCTACCGGCCATCGATCGCGTCGTGTCGACCAGTACGGACATGCTGGCCGACCACGGGGCGCATCTGCAGATCTGGCGTCTCTCCGACCTCGCGTTGCTGCATACGATCCCGCTGCCGAAAACCGCGGGAGGAGACGGGCATCAGCATGAAGGGGCCCCGACGGCGAAGTACAACGAGCAACACCATCTGTTTCCGGGTGAACCGCGCACGCTGGCCGACGGCAAAACGGTGTTGCTGGCTACGTTCACCTGTGGCTTCTATCGCGTGAGTGCGATCGACTCGCCGACGCCGGCGATCGACTTCGTGAAGGCGTTCGGCGGCTTGGATTGCGCGGTGCCGGTGCTGGTGGGCAACACGTGGGTGCAGACGATTCCCGATGAACACGCCGTCGTATCCCTCAGCGTGAGCGACCCGATGCATCCACGTGAACTCTCGCGCGTGACCTTCGACAGCACCTTCCGCCCGCACTGGATGGCGTTCGATGCGCCGTCGGGACGATTGGTGGTGAACGATGGCGAGTCACAGTTGCAGCTCGTCACGATGAGTGCCATCGGAGCGCTCGTCATCGACTCAGCGTTTCGCGAGCGCGGGGCGCAGCGCCCCGGCGTGCGCTTCGACCGTGCCACGTGGCCGCACGGTGCAACCGGGCCGGCGAAGGCGCACGGGAGTGTGTTCTCGCGAGGGCGCTAGTGCATATCCATCCCGAGATGACGCATGGATATGCGCAGGCCAACGGCGTGCGGCTGCACTACGTGGAGCAGGGAAGCGGACCGTTGGTGATCCTGCTGCATGGGTTCCCCGATTTCTGGTATAGCTGGCGTGACCAGTTGCCTGCACTCGCGGCGGCCGGCTATCGCGCGGTCGCCCCCGACCTGCGCGGCTACAACGAGAGCGAGCGGCCGCTGGGCATCGAGGCGTACTCCATCGACGTGCTCGCCGCCGACGTGGCCGCGCTCATTCACGCGCTGGGCGCCGAGCGCGCTACGGTCGTGGGGCACGATTGGGGAGGACTGGTGGCGTGGCACGTGGCCATGCATCACCCCGAGGTCGTGTCGTCGCTGGTGATCATGAACGCGCCGCACCCGCTCGCCTTTCGTCGCGAACTCAAGGGCAATTGGGCACAGAAGCGGCGCTCGTGGTACATCGGGTTCTTTCAGCTGCCGTGGCTGCCCGAGGCGATGCTGGCGATGGGCAACCGGTGGCTGTTGCGTCGCGTGCTGCGTCGCGGTGGTCCCGCGCACAACGACGCGGAGCTCGACGCCTACCTCGCGGCCTTTGCGGGACAGGGCGCGATGACGGCGGCGCTCAACTACTATCGCGCGCTGTTTCGCATTCGGTCGAAGCGACCGGTCACGATTCAGGCGCCCACGCTGCTCATTTGGGGGCTGCGCGATCGTTTTCTGCTGCCGGCGCTGGCGGAAGGCACTGAGGCGTGGGTGCCTAAGCTCGAGCGCCACGAGGAGCCGCGCGCCCGGCATTGGGTGCAGCATGACGCCGCAGCGTCGGTCAACGCGCAACTGCTGGCGTTCCTGTCGCACCACGCGGCAACGTAGCGACACACATTCAATTACCGGGAGCCAATCGCGCGATCCTCTTTACGAGGCACCGAGTTTCTCCATGTCCCCGACACGCCGAGACGTTCTCACATCGGGCGCTGCGGCGCACCGGTGGTGGCGGCGGACGCGGTGGTGGTGGTGGCGGCGGCATCAAGCTCGTGGGTGGCTCCAAGAGCACCGAGGAACTGATCGCGGGATGTCGCGCGCGGCCCCGGTGATTGCCTCTCGACGTTCATCGGGGTCGTGTCGTGTACACTGGCAGTGTCACGCTGGCGTCACACTGAGGAAGGCATCGGCCGGCGTGAGCAGCAGACCCGGCATGAAACCCAGCACCAGCAGCAACACGAGCAGCGTGGCGGCCACCACGCGCTCGCGGGTGAGCAAGTCGGGGGCGATCGATGGCGTACCACGCCCGAGAAACGTCTTCGCGTAGCCGGTGAGCGTGGCGACGGCGAGAAAGGCGCTGGCGAGAATCATGGCCACGGTGCTGAACGGACTTTCCATCCAGAGCGTGTGCAGCAGGAGATCGTCGGCCACGAAACCGGCCATGCCGGGTAAGCCCACACCGGCGCCGCCAAACAGCGCAAAGGCCGCGGCTAACACCGGGAACGCGACCACGCGTCCACCCGGGCCGCTGAAGGACACCGGACCGACGCGCGATTCGAGCGCGCTCGTCATGATGCCGATGCCGCCCAGCGCGAGACCCATGGTGACCGTCACGAGCAGAGCGGCGGCAAATCCGCCGTAGCTGGCGGTACCGATGGCGGCGAGCACCATGCCGCCGTGCATGGTCGTGGTGCCGCGATAGAAGCCGCGCAGGTCCTTCTGGACGAGCGTGATCAGTGCCGCCACAATGGCCGCGATGGCACCGCCGCGAATCAGCCACGGCGCCAGCGTCATCGCAGCGGCGTGATGATCGACGAAACGCAGATGCACGAACACCAGCGCAATGGTCGACGCCAGCTGCTGGGTTTGCACCACCGGTGCCCGATCACAGAGCTGCGCCACACCGACATGCAGCGGCATGGCACCGGTCCGCATGGCGATCGCCAGGCACGAGAGCACGAGCGCGATCGTGAGATGGCCAAGGTGCACACTGACTGCGGCGGCGGCCGTGAGACCTCCCGTGGTCAGCAGCATGAGCGCGCCGGTGCGCGTGAGATGCCACGCCCCCGCCGCGTGAATGAGCGCGCCGCCCGCGACGGCCGCATAGGCGACGGCGCCGTGTCCGGCGAAGAAGGCGATCGACTGCGTGGCAATGAGGGCCACCAGTGGCCAGAGCGGGCGCCGTCCTTGCTGGGCCAGCAGTGGCGCCGCCAACAACACGAGACAGAACACCAGGGCTTCCCAAGGAGCCGAGAACGGCGTCATGCGTCGGCACCCGAATCGATCGAGAGCGCGCGACGGAAGCGTTGGTCGGCCCGGTCGAGCAGACGCGCCATGTCCAGCATCGGCGCCAGCATGGCATCGGTGAGATCATCGAGGCGCAACCGATGCAGCGACGCCGCGTAGACGCGTACGGCCAGCCTGGGCGACCGTCGCTCGAGCCAGCTCGGCCCGCGATGGGCGTGCCCCAGGCGATGGCTGTCATGGATCATGTTCGGCGCCTTTAGGTACTGCCCCAGCCGTAAGAAGGCGTGACAGACGAGGTGGGCGAGTGCCAGCGTGGTCCAGCCCATCCCGATCTCAGCCAGGATCAACCCGACCTGCGCCAGCGTGGCGTGAGCCAATGCCCCCTTGGCGTCGGTGTGCACGCGTACCACAGCCGCGGCATAGACCGCGGTCGAGAGTCCGACGATCACCGCCATGGTGCGCGCAATCGGTGACACGTCCAGCACCGGCCAGACGCGCAACAGCAGGAACAACCCGGCGTGAATCGACACGGCGCCGTAGAACAGCGCACTCGACGGCGTGGGCCCTTCCATCGCGCGCGGCAGCCAGCCGGAGAAGGGCAGCTGCGCCGACTTGCCCATCGCCGATAAGAGGAACAGCAGCGCGATCGCCGTGGACTGCATCGCGGGAAGCGCGGCCGCACTGCCTAAGGCGGAAAAGCGCGCTGATCCCAGCGCTTCGAACGTCATCACCGTCGCGATAAGCAGACCGGCGTCGGAGAACCGATACGTTGCGAAGGCGCGCAGCGAGGAGCGCACGGGTTCGTCGCGCTCGTGGAAGAAGCCAATGAAGAATGCCGACGAAATGCCGATCAGCTCCCAGCCCGCGAAAAACAGCTCCAGGGCGCCCGCCAGCGCCACGAGCTGCGTGCCGGTCGCGAAGAGGCCGAGCAGCGTAAAGAAGCGCGTGTAGCCAGGCTCTTTGTGCAGATACGTGCGCGAGAAGCGCGCCACGAGCGCGGTGAGCACCGAGGCGAACAGCGAAATGGTGGTCGAGATGCGATCGACCAGCAGCACGGCAGGAATACGAAAATCGCGGATGCGCAGCCAGTCGCCGAATTCGATGTCGCCGGTAACCGGCGCACCGATCAGCCCCAGGTACCCCGCCAGCACCACCGCGCCGGCGCCGATCGACACGAGGAGTCCACTGTGCACCACCGTCGTCACGAACCGTTCACTCGTCGCGCGTCGCCAGAGCAGGACGCGCGTCCCGATCAGCAGCACACTGACGAGCGGGGCCAGAATCGCGAGCGCCAGCGCGATACGCACGACAAACACGGAGTCCGTCATGCCGATTGGTGGAGACGGGGACCGACCGCGGAGAGCGGCAAGGCGCTGCGTACCAACGCCGGCGGCAGATGGGCGCGACTCTGCAGGTGCCACTCTGGTGAGCGTTCGACCACCGGCAGCAGCATGGGTTGCGGGTGGTACGGCACGAACCCGCCGTCTTGAAAGAGCGACATGGCACCCGTCTCCGGATGCATGGCCACCAGCTGAATCCACTGCTTCGTCACCAACTCGGCCACCTCAGCCTGGCGCGAGGCGACAGTCAGCAGGGACTCCGGCGACGCATCCACGATGAGCAGCAGACGCATCGGCTCGTGGATCTCGACCATCTGCCGCGGCAGTCCGGTGCGGAGATCGCTCTGATGGCCGTTCATCACGCCGATGAGCCCCGTGACATTGTGCGGGAGCTTTGTACCGCAGCCGAACGTCTCGTTGTCCACCGACGAGAAGTAATACTCAAGACTGATGCCGGCACCCACCGGACCGACGGCAGCGAGAATGCGCTCGAGCACTTTGTCGTTCTCGTCGACGCCAGGGTCGTAGCTCACCAGAAAGGCGCGGCGATCGAGGTGCAGTCCGCGGGTGAGATGCCGCCGACCCACGATGCAGATGGCATTCGTGCAGTGACCATACTCAGGTCGTGGCTGCGCGAGATGCGATGAGCGCGCCTCCACATGCAACAGCGCCGCCTCTGGCGTGAGATTGAGTGGCGCGTCATCGAACCGACGGCTGCGTTCCAGCGCATCCTCGCGCCGCGCGATCTCGAGGGCACCGTACACTTCTTCGAAAGCCGGCACCAACGTTGGGGGCAACGTCTCGAGATCGTAGTAGCGCACGCTATCGCTGGCGGTGTCGTGCAGCGCACCGACGAACCAGGTGTCGGTGGGAATGGCGATGCCACGTCGGCGTACGCCGTCGCGGACGTCGGGACGATTCGCCATATCAGCGAAGACGCGCGCATTCGCGCCGCCGCGCCGTCCGCCACAGGCACCGCAGTCGTGCGCTGACTCGTGCGGGTTGTTCAGACTGGTCGAGCCGTGACCCAGGAACACGACGATGGGCGCGAAGTCGCGCACGAGGCCGAGGTTTGTCAGGACGGCCGTCACCCGGTCGATCGACTCGTCCAGCGAGAAGCCGATCGGTTTGCCTCCGTCGACAATGCGCGCGCTGTCATCCACGCGGAACGCCGAAAGCCTGGTGGTGGGCACCGGCGCCAGCCGCGACACCAGCCGCTGTCCCCACTGCAATGACGAACGTGGTGCGGCCACACGAGCCAGCGTTTTCAGTCCCGACAGCGGACCAAGCAGAAAGGAGAGGCCGGCACCGCCGCTGAGCGTGCGCGAGGCCACCGCCGCGCGGCGTTCCCAGCCTAGCCAGCGATCGCGTATCCGCTGGCGCACTTCGTGTCGCTCAAGGGCGGTGTATACGGGCTGTTCATGCACTTCATGCGCGGGGGTGACCACCACGGGACAGTGGGCCGCCACCGCGTGATCGTCGAGTCCCATGTAGTCGATCGCGACGCCGAAGAAGCCCGCCGTGCCGAATGTGATGTAGCCGGCATGCTGCTCTTCGAGCGCACGACGGATCGACTCTTCGCGCTCGTCGATGCAGAACACGAACTGTCCCCGCGGCCGCTCGCCGCTAGGCGCATCGTCCGGAAGGGCGCGTCGCGCGGCGACCGCGTCAAGAATCACCGTGCGATAGGACCGCTCGTACGCCTCCTGAAAGATCTGGCGGCGCGCGATGTCGGTGCAGGCCACACACTCCGACCAGAGCGTCGAGAGGGACTGGTCGGTGAGCGCGTGCACAGCCGATGCATCGAGGCCCGCCGTGCCGGCAAGCGTACAGAGCAACGAAGCATCGAGGACGGCATCGCGCGCCGGTAACGGCGGGGAAAGCCGCCGCAACGCCGACCACGCGTGCGGGAGACCTGCGGCCTTGCACACCCGCGCGATGGCCCGATGCTCGAGCAGCAGTCGTACCGCGAGAAACTCCTCGAGCGACACGGCGGCGTCATCGGTGTGTTCTTCCGGATGGCGCTGCAGGCGTGCAAACATGCCGGTCCAGCCGGGAAGTGCGACGGCTGTGGCCAGCAAAAACGGCTCAACGGCATCGCCATCGACGCCGAGCTGCGTGAGCAGGCGGCGAATCACCGATGCCGGCGACTCGTTGCTGCTGAACACCGTACGCATGTCGTCGTCGACACCGCGACAGGCCCGCGGCGGTGACGCGCCGTCGGCGTAGCCCGCTGAGACCGCGCGGAGAAATCCCTTCTCGCGATTCGGCGCGCTGACCTGCGCCTGTCCCTGATCGAGAAAGCCCGACGACAGTCGAATCAGTTCGCCGTGTACGGCCACGTCAGTGTCGGAATGGCCGAGCGCCATCAGGATGTCCCGATGGCGCTCGCGTTTCCGTGTATCTGTCGGTGTGAGACGCGGTCCGCGCGACACGCGTTCGATGCACGCCGCCCAGAGAGCCGGGTCGCGACTCGGCGCGGCCGTGCCCGACCGCAGGAGGTACGCGAGCGCCGGCGCGTCGTCGCTGTCGGCGTCGGTGAGTGAGAGCTGTGTCCACAGCTCGTCGCGCGACAGTCCAGGCAACACGGTGTCGTGCGCGCGTGCGCCCAGTGCACGGCCGATTTCGTGGCGCACATCCGACTCTGCCACGCGTCCCACGGCGAGCGCGGCGCGGAACTCGCGCAGGCTCAAGTACGGTCGCGCGCCGAGTACTTCGGCCCCCGCCTGCACTCCTTCGTGGAACGGGAGATGCTGAAAGGCGTGCAGCGTGTTGTGGTGAATGAAGACCCCGATCGGTCCCTGATCGGGGAGTATACCGTGAGCCGCGGCAAGAGCGCGCGAAACTGGATCGGCCTCGTGTGCGTCGGCAGAGCCGTGATGCGCCGAGGCCGACATGATCAGTGACCGCCGCCGGCGGAGGTGTTCGAGAGATCGATGCCGCGTACCGTCACCGTGATATTGCGATGGTGCGCGTCTTCGATGAAGGTGGCGAGCACTTCCTTCACGTCATGGTCGATATACTCGCCGGAGCCGTCGATGACGACCGATTCCCCGTCGTCCACTTCGTCGAGCGTGGTTACGATGCCCGGCTTCGACACGAAGGTGCCGTCTCGACGGAAACGCAGCTGCCAGACGCCCGCGTCGTCCTTCTCGGCGACCACCGCGCGCTTCGAGTTCTCGTACAGTACGAAGGCGATGCCGACGAAGATGCCGAGGATCACACCCTTGAGCAGGTCGAGCGCGAGAACCGCCGCGATGGTGAGCGCGAACGGCAACAGCTGTGTCATGCCCAGCTTCACCTGGGTGGTGAAGAGCGCCGGCTTGCAGAGGTTCAGGCCGACCTGAATCAGCACGGCCGCCAGGCAGGCCAGCGGAATGCGATTCAGCAACGGACCGGCGAAGAGCACGGCACCAAGCAGCAGGAGACCGTGCACCAGCGCGGAGAACCGCTCGCGTCCTCCAGCCGCCACGTTGGCGCCGCTCCGCACGATCACGGCCGTCACGGGCAAACCACCCAGGAAGCCAGACACCGCGTTGGCAGCGCCCTGAGCCAGCAGCTCGCGATCGGGCGGGCTGTGACGCTTGAGCGGATCAAGGCGATCGATGGCCTGCAGCGACAGCAGTGTTTCGATACTGGCGACCACGGCGATCGTGGCACCGGCGATCCACGCGGTCGGATTCATGAACGCGGCCCACTCCGGTCGCGGCAGTGCGCTGTAGAGCGCCCCGACGCCGCCCAATGGGACATTCACGAAATGACGCGCATCGAGCGCGAAGGTGGGTGAGCCGGCGAATGCCACCGCCAGACCACTGGCCACGAGCACGACGACCAGTGCCGGCGAAATCAGCTTGAGCTTCGCGAGCGGCGTGTGCTTCCATCCATACAGAATGGCCAGCGAGACAAGCGCAATCGTGACCGGGCCCAAGTGGTACTGCGTCAGCATCGTCGACAGCCCACCAGCGGAGCCGACCGCAACGGGCAACTGCTTGAGAATGATCGTGATGCCGATCGCGGCGAGCATGCCCTTGATGACCGACGAAGGCACCAGCGCCGCGAAGCGCCCGGCGCGTATCACCCCCAACAGAACCTGCAGCGCGCCGGCGATCATCACCGCGGTCAGGAACGGATTCACCCCTCCGAGATTCTGCACCTCCACCAGCACGATGGAAGTGAGACCGGCCGCCGGTCCCGTCACGGAGAGTGCCGAGCGACTGATCCACGGAACGACCAGACCACCAACGATGCCGGCAATCAGGCCGGAAATGGGAGGGACGCCACAGGCGATCGCGATACCGAGGCAGAGCGGTACTGCGACGAGGAAGACAACGAATCCAGCCACGCTGTCTTCTTTGACGTGGCCGAACATGGACGGATGATGATGCATTGGCGTCGATCAGGGGCGGGGGCGTGATGCGAACGTAAAGAGAACCTACGTATCGGTCACCCCAATGCCCAGCGATTTGCTCGGACTTGGAAAATGTGGGCCTCTCGTGCTGAAGCGTTTCGTCCCAACGTCCCACGGTTGCTCCGTTCGTCCTCTCTTCCGCACTGGCCGACGCGTCGGGGTGACGTCCGCGCCGTGTCGTCAGGCGATGGCCGACACGAAGCCGCCGGTCGACTCGGCAAACAGGGCGCTTGCGAGCGACGCATGGACGGTGAACACCGCGTCGAGCCGCCGGCAGCCGACCACCGTTGCCACGACATCGAACGAGCGGCCGACGATACGCACGACGCGATGTCGCGGCAGCTCGAGGCCGCTGTACACACTGATGCCATCGAGCGAGAGATCGCGCATCCGCACATCGATCGCGTCGGATTGCCAGTCGACGTGCATGATGGCCCAGTCGGACTTGCTGACGCGCGGAATGCCCCGTCGATCCATCGGCTTTGCGCGCGGACCGGTGACGCGTACGGGCGCGAGCGGGGCGTGACAGCGCGCGCAACGCGTGTTCCGCTCGACTTGCATTGGCAGTCCGAGGTGGCACATGAGACACGCGTGGGCGGGCGGTGCAGGGCGTGCAGCGGGCGCCGCGTTGGCGGTGCCTTGCCGCCAAGCGGCGCGGGTAGCGCGATGGGCATCGTAGGCGGCGCGCTTGGCCGGATTCGACAACACCGCGTACGCGTCGTTCAGCAGCACGGCCTCGGACTCATTGCCGCCCACATCTGGATGACGGGTGGCGATCAGCGCCCGATACGCGGCCTTGATGACTTCGGGCGGCGCATCCGGTTGCACATGCAGCAGGCGATAGTGATTGCGTCGATTGGTCGTCATGGTGGTCTATCGGGGCCGCGCGCGCTCGTACTGCGGCGGCCAGGTGATGCTGGCGCCGAGTGCGTGGGCGGCGAGCAGCGGCCAACGCGGATTGCGGAGCAGTTCACGAGCGAGGAACACCATATCGGCACTGCCGTCCGCGACGATCTGTTCGGCTTGGGTCGCGTCGGTGATCAATCCCACTGCGGCCGTGGGCAGTTTGGATTCCGCGCGGATGCGCCGTGCGAACGGGACCTGGTAGCCGGGCCCGATCGTAATCTGCTGGTGTGCGGCGAGGCCGCCGGATGAACAGTCGAGCAGGTCGACACCGCGGGCGTGCAGCTGCGTGGCAAGCTGTACGGATTCCTCGACGTTCCAGCCGCCCTCGGCCCAGTCGGTGGCGGAGATGCGCACGATCAGGGGCAGCTCGTCGGGCCATACCGCACGCACCGCATCGGTCACTTCGAGCGTGAGGCGAATGCGGTTCTCGAACGATCCACCGTAGTGGTCGGTGCGCGTGTTGGCGATCGGGGACAGGAACTCGTGCAGCAGATAGCCGTGCGCGGCGTGTAGTTCGATGATCTGAAACCCGGCCTCGAAGGCTCGCCGCGCGGCCGCGCGAAAAGAGGCAATCACGTGCGCAATGCCCTCGAGTGAGAGCTCGTGCGGCGACGGATAATTGGGCGCGAACGGCACCGCGCTGGGAGCCATGACGTTGTCCCATCCACCCTCTGCCACCGCCACCGCGCCACCCGGCTGCTCCCACGGGCGACGGGTGCTGGCCTTTCGCCCGGCGTGCGCGAGCTGAATGCCCATCACGGTGCCCTGCGCGCGGCAGAAGTCGGTAATGCGCCGCAGCATCGGGATGTGCGCGTCATCCCAGATGCCCAGATCCTGTGGACTGATGCGCCCTTCGGGCGTGACCGCTGCCGCTTCGGTGATCACGAGTCCGGCGCCTCCGGTGGCAAACGCACCGAGGTGAACGAGATGCCAGTCGGTAGCGAAGCCGTTGTCGCTGGAATACTGGCACATCGGCGACACGCCGACGCGATTGCGTAACGTGAGCGAGCGGAGCGTGAGCGGGGAGAAGAGAGCGGACATGCGTGGAAGCTAGAGAGAGCGGTACGCGACTCGAGAACATAATGTGCTCGCCACGGCGCCAGCGAGTATCGCCGGGCTGCGGCGTAGCCGTAGCGGAGGATTTCACGCCGCAGCATACTGGCAAGGACGGCGTGTCCGAGCCTTCGTGACCACGCCGCGGTGCTGCCCAGCCCTCCCACCCCACAGGCCATGATCCGTCCTCACGCACTCCGTGCCGTTGCTGCGCTTGCGCTGGCGGCCTTCCCGCTCAGCGCGTTTCCGCTTAGGGCGCAGCAGGCCGCTGCCGTGGCGAGTACGGCGCCGATCATCGCGATCAAAGCGGGCCGGCTCATCGATCCGGCCACCGGAACGGTCGCGCTGAATCAGATTATCCTGGTCCAGAACCGCCATTTTCTGGCGGTCGGACCCTCGGTCGCCATCCCCAAGGATGCGCAGGTGATCGACCTGTCGTTGCTGACCGTGTTACCGGGCCTCGTGGATGCGCACAACCACCTGGCGCTCACGTACAAGGACGTGCCGGAGCGCAACAGCTACTACATCACGACCATTCTCGACGACACGCCGCTCCGCGCGATTCAGGCCGTCTCCAACGGCATTCAGATGCTGTCGTCCGGATTCACGATTGTCCGTGACATGGGCAACAACGGCAAGTACGCTGATATCGCACTCCGCCGAGGGATTGAGCAGGGCCTCGTGCCCGGTCCGACCATCATTCCGTCGGGACTCATCATCAGCGGGATGGGCGGTCAGTTTTCTCCCAATCCTGAGATGGCCTTCGATCGGAAGATTGTGTACCCCGAGTATCTGGAAGCCGACACGCCGGACGAAATTGTCAAAGCGGTTCGGCAGAACGCATTGGTCGGTGCGCGGGTGATCAAGATCTGCGTGGACTGCAAGCTGTGGGGATACTCCACCGACGAGATCAAGCTGGTGATCCGTGAAGCGGCGAAGGCCGGTCTCAAGGTCGAGGGGCACGTGCAGTCCGTGGCCGGTGCACATCGTGCCGTCGATGCCGGGATCTGGTCGATTGCTCACGATAACGGCATGAACGACACGATTCACAAGATCATGGCGGAGAAGCGGATCTTTCGCGCGGGCACCGAGACGCCGCTCTCACTGGTTGGACACACCACCGAGGCGCGCTACGCGCAAACGGTGTTGATGCTGCGCAATGCGTGGGAGAACAAGGTACCGATCACCTTCTCCACCGATGCCGACTACTACGTGCCGGGCAAAACGCGTGGCGAGGTGGCCATCGAGTTCGTCGAGACGTGGAAGGCCGCCCGCATTCCGGCGCCTGACATTCTTCGCGCCATGACGACCACTGGCTATGAGGTGAGTGAGACGACGACCACGCGCGGCCCCATCAAGCCCGGCATGTGGGCCGACCTGATCGCGGTACCCGGTAACCCGCTCCAGTCCATTGATGCGCTACGCAACGTGAAGTTCGTGCTTAAGAACGGGATGGTGTTCAAGAAGGACGGCGTGATGACACCGGAGGCCTTCTTCAACGGTGGCCCGGTGAACGGCGTCAACGCGCGGTAACGACCGTGCACGGGGGCGCACCGAGCGGCGCTGATTCAGGTCAGGAACTCGTGTAGCAGCGAGTGGAAATGGTGCACCCCGTTCTCGTGGCGTGCCGAGTAGCGGCCGCGGTCGTACACGCGCGAGCGGAGATTGCGCTGCACCGTCTCGCAGATCTCGATGTCCTCGTCCTGCACTTCGGCGCTGAACGCCATCAGCTTGGTCCAGGCCGGATCGGTGGCAGCGTTCGCTGGCGGATTGGTGGCGTACCAGTCGAACACCACCTTGCAGCGATCGTGACCCATGGGAATCACCACGTTCGACTGCATCTGCCCGAGATACACGTTCAGCATGATGTTCGGAAACATCCACACGTACACGGCTTCCGGCGTATCGGTCGTGGACGGGTCGTAGATGCGATCCGGATTGCCGCCGTGCACCGGGCGCAATGGCGCATGCTGAATGGAGAAGTACCGGTGTGGCTCCACGCGGTAGTTGTCCATGTCGAGCTCCTTGTGCAGGCCGGGGTGCACGACCGGGACGTGATAGCCTTCAAGGAAGTTGTCCACGTACACCTTCCAGTTACACGCGATGTCCCAGCTGCGCGATGTCACGTACTGCATGTTCTCGCAACCGAAGGCCTGCACGCGCTGAGGAATGTCTTCCATCATGTCCACGAGCGGTGGCGCTTTGCCGTCGAGATTCGCGAACACCAGCGGCCCCCATGTGGTGACCTTGACCGGCACCAGCTGCATCTCGGCCGGGCGGAACGACTCCACGCCTTCCATCCCCGGCGCGCGCTGCAGCGTGCCGTCAAGGCCGTACGTCCAGCCGTGATACCGGCACTGCAGCGTGTTCCGCTTCCCGCAGCCGTGTGCCACCGGACCGGCACGATGCAGGCACACGTTATGGAAGCCGCGCAGGGTGTCGCCGTCGCGCAGCACCACGATGCTGTCGTTGCCGACCTGCGCGGTCAGGAACTGTCCGTGCTCGGCCAACTGATCGACGCGTCCTACGAGCTGCCAGCTGTGCGCGAAGACGCGCTCCATCTCGAGCTCGAGGTACACCGGATCGTTGTACAAGCGCGCCGGGATGGTCGCAGCACGCTCGATGTTGGGATCGAAGGGGAAGACGAGAGCCATGCTTGGAAGCTACCAGCTTCGGAGCACTTCCGCGGCCGACATCCGAGTTGGACCGGGGTAGGGGCGGCTGGGTCCCTTGATGCTCCGCCACAAGATCCGATTGAACAGATCTTCCTCCGCCACGTCCTCGTAGCGAAGATCGAGCTGCCGCGACTCGTCGGCGCCGCGGCCACGCGAGGGGTTCCGGTCGGCCAGCGACACGGACGGCGTCAGCGCCCGATAGGGTCGCGCGTCTGGTGACGTGCGCCAGATCTCACGGAGCGGCCGTCCATAGTGGTCGAAAGGGGATAGCGCATCCAATCCGAGAATCGACTCCATGGTCGCGATCACGTCGGTCGTGTTCACGAATCGGCGATGTAGCCCCTCGCGCGCCCACGGCGAGATGACGAGCAACACCGAGCGGTGCGAATCCACGTGATCGGGGCCGGACTGCGCGTCGTCCTCGAGCACGAACACCGCTGTCTTCTCCCAGAAGGCGGTGTTGGAGAGTGCTTCAATCATGCGGCCGAGCGCCAAGTCGTTGTCTGCCATGTACGCCTGCGGCGTCGGCTTGCCGGCCGATGCCCCCGACGTGTGATCGTTCGGAAGGCGGACGATCTGCAGTCGCGGCATCTCACCAGCGGCGGCGAATCCCCGCAATTCAGAAATCCAGACATCCGCTCGACGCTGATCGGTAATGTCCAGATCGTATCCCGGAAAGGCGCGGCTGGTGTTGGCGCGCAGGAACGGCTTGAGGCCGCGATAGCCGGCCGGCGCCGCGCCGGTCGCCCCCTCAGGCGCCACGAACTCACCAAAATTCCGGAAGGTGATCCCCTTTCGCTGGGCCAGGTCCCAGAGGTACCCGTTCGCCGGTTCGGCGACGTCGTCATCGCCGTCGTCCATCGGCACGCGACCGCGATTAGCGCCCTCGTAGTCGTAGCTGCGACCGCGCGATGAATAGTTCGACGGCACCGTCTTCTGCGTGTAGTCGGTGGTGTATGCCGCCATGCTCCAGTTGTGTCCGTCGGCGCTGACTTCGGCGTTCACGAAGAAGCGATCGAACAGCCCGAAACGTTCGGCGAGCGCATGATGATTCGGCGAATTCGAACGCGGGAAGAACACAAGGCTCGTGTCCCCGTCGCCCTGCGGCAGGTCACCCAGCACCTGGTCGTATGTGCGGTTCTCCTTGATCACGTAGATCACGTGCGTGACGGGCGGCATGCCGGCTCCCGTGGCCCGATTATCCCAGTGATTGGCGCGCGCGACGCGGGCCGAGAGTGGCGCGAGCCGGCTGCCACCAAGATCGGCCACGGCGAGACGTGTAAGCGTGCCGTTGATCTGTCCGGCGGTATAGTTCACGGCTCTCGCGGCGGCGTCGGTCGCGCCCGGCTGAGGCAGTCGGGGGTTAGGTCCCGTGCCGCGTCCCTTGGCGTCGATCACGTGCAGGGTGTCACCGAAAAGCGCGACGGCCACCGGATACCACCCCACCGGCGCACGTCCGAGCAGGGAGTCCTTCACGCCGGTGCCCCGGCCCGCCGTGCCCGCGCTGAGCGCGAACACCGCGACGGCGTTGTTGTCGCCTTCCGCAACGTAGAGCGTGGTCCCGTCACCCGAGAGCTGCAGTCCCATCGGGGTACTGCCTTGACCCAGATTGGCCGGTGTTGGGTCGTGCAGTGTGCTGACCACCGTGCGGCGACGTGTGTCGATCACGCTGATAGCGTCGGTTGACGCGGAGACGGCGAACAATCGCTCCCCATTCGCGGACAACAGCAGGGTCGACGGATGACGTTCCACGGGAATGCGCGTCTCGTCCACGAGACCGTCCGGATGCTCGCGGAACACGTGCACATCGCGGGTTCCCCAGCTGGACACGAAGACGTCACCGTTCGCCGCGGCCACCACCGCATAGGGATAGCGCCCCGCTGCTATGCGCTGAATCACGGCGCCGGATGCCAGGTCAACAACGGCCACCGAGTCGGCCAGATTCTCAGCAACATAGAGACGTCGTCCGTCTCGGCTCACGGCGAGTCCGGCCGGGTAGCTGGTGCCGGACGATCGAGGATTGCGCTTCACGCGGATAGTGAGCGAATCCTTTCGTGCGAGTCGCTTGCCGTTCCAGCCGTAGCGATAGACCGCATCCGTGTTTCCTCCCGATGCGAACAGCGTGCGTCCGTCGGGCGAGAACGCGAGTCCGATAAACGCGGCCGTCTGCTCGGCGGTCTGCACGACGGCACCCGTGCGCCGGTCAACCACCTGGACGCCCTGCTGCCGCCAGCCGTTGAGGAGCAACAGCAAATGCGCTGAGTCCGGCGACGCGACGACGGCGAGCGGAAAATTACCCACGTCGGACCTGGCGCCAGCAGGGTCGAGCACAGCGCCGGTCGGAAGTCGAGGCGGTTCTGCGGCGTTGGTCGGTGCCGTGTCGGAGGAGGCCGGCGTACACGCAGTATAGGCGAAGACCGCGGCGCTGATGCCGACGGCGCGCGCGAGAAAGTCAGAGTATCCCATGCCCTGAGAATGCGCGGCACCGGCGGTGCCGACGAGAGGGGGAGGCCTGGTGTGACGACATTGATGCGAAAGCGACCCTCAACGCGTTGACCTGAATCGGCAGCGGACGCGCTATCGAACGCGCGTGGACACGAAGTCCCAGGCGCGCGCACTGCCGAAGTGCATGGCGGTGACGCGCCCCTGCTTGTCGCGGACAAACCAAATGGTCTCGTCACCGTCGCCGAAGGCATCGCGATAGGACGCCGACAGCGTGTCGCTCACGCCGACCCGCGGGCTGATCGTGAGTCGGGCACCCGCCGAGCTCACGGTGAACGTGACGCCGATCTCTTCGTTCCGGTACCGTCCGGCAATGCCGGCCAGCTCTGCCGCGCTCGGCGTCCACCGCTCCGCAGCCATGAAGGCGTGTACCACGGTGTCGCCGTCGGATGTTGGGACGCGCAGCGTGACCGGCTTGCCGCTGGCGTCGGTGGTGAATTGCACCCGCGACCCGCCAAGCTGATAGCCGCCGCTTCGCAACGCGAGGAAGGCGGTACCGCCGTCGCGACGCAGGCGGCCGCGCGCGGTGTCGAGTACGGTGACGGTGTTGGTGCGCGTATCGCGATAGACGCCGGCCAGCTTGGCGACGGCGGCGATGTTGGTGGGGACGGTATCCGCGGCGGCGGCGCGCGGAAGTCCCGGCACCATGGCGTCCACGATGGCATGCGTGAGACCAGTGGCGCCGGCACCCGACACGTTGCACATGACCGCGATCGACAGGTCGTTCTTTTCGGGGTAGCGCGCGAGATACGTGCCGTAGCCCGCGGTGGAGCCGCTGTGGGAGATTTCGCGCAGGCCGCGATAGCTGTTGACCGTCAGCCCGAGTGCGTAGGCGATCTCCACGCCGCTGGTAAGCGTCATGCGACGCGTGAGCGAGTCAACGACGCCCGCGCCCAGCGTCTTCTTTGTGAGATGATCGTTCCACCGCAACCAGTCGTTCACGGTGGTCAGCAGTCCGCCGGCGGCGATCACGTTGTCGTTGGGCATGTCGATGTGAAACCCATCGGCCTGCCGCGAGTACGCTTGGGCGAGTCCCGGTACGATGCGCGTGAAATCGTCGCGCCACTGCGTGTTCGTCATGCCGAGCGGCACGAAGATGCGCTGTGTGGTGAACTGCGCGAAGGGCATGCCGCTCACACGCTCGACCACGGTGCGCAGCAGCAGAAAGCCGGAATTCGTGTACGAGTAGTAGTCGCCCACCGGGTAGTTCAGCGCCGTCTGGTGCGTGACCAGCTCGAACACGTCACTCTGGGTGTGTACCCGCGTGCCGCGGGGCCATCCTTGCCACGCGACCAGGTTGCTCCACTCGCGCAGGCCGCTCGTGTGCGTGAGCAGGTTGCGGAAGGTGATGGTGCGGCCATACACCGGCAGCTCGGGCAACACGGTGCGCGCGTCGTCGTCGAGTTTGAGCTTCCCGTCACTCACGAGCAGCATCACGGCCGCGGCTGTGAACTGCTTCGCCACTGACCCCGACTCGAGAATGGTGCCGGGGAGAATCGGGCGTGCGCCGGCCAGATCGGCCATGCCGTACCCGCGCGTCAGCAAGACCTTGCCACCCTGCGCGATACCAACGGCGCACCCAGGCGTGTGCGTCGAGTTCCAGGCCGCGAAGACCTTGTCGGTCACGTCCGCCAACTCAGCCGACTGTGCCTGGGCAGCCGAGGGAGCGGTCGCGAGCAGGAGCGCCAGAACGGCTGGCGCCCCACCGGGAGCGAAGCGAGAAGTCATGCGCCGAATGTACGGCGCACTTTGCCGTCAGGGCAACGCGAAGGCGACGTAGGTGCCCCCACTTGGCGCACCGTTCTTGCCGCCACCACAGGCGATCACGAGATACTGCTTGCCGTTTACCATGTACGTGCTCGGCGTGGCATTGCCGGCGGCCGGTAGCTTTGCCTCCCACAGCAGACGGCCGTTGCTCTTGTCGTAGGCGCGGATTTTGTTGTCGTACGTGGTGGCCGCAATGATCAGCAGGCCGTTCTCGGTCACGATGGCGCCGCCGTAGTTGTCGGTGCCGGTGTTCTTGATGCCCTTGGCGGCCAGCTTCGGATATTCACCGAAGGGGATCGACCACTTGATCGTGCCGGCGTTCAGGTCGATCGCGTTGAGCGTGCCCCAGGGCGGCTTGATGCCCGGGTACCCTTCGTGATCGAGGAAGATGTCGAAGAACGCCGTGCGGTACGGGAGCATGTACGGGGTGGTGCCTACGAGTGCGGCCGAGTTGTCTTTGCCCGTGAGTAGGTAGTTCACGATGTCGTTCACGGCGCCGCCCTCGAGTGCGGTGCCGAAGGCCGGCATGCGACCGGTGCCTTCGCGGATGATCGTGGCGAGCTGCTCCTTCGATCGGCGCTTGGCGATGTCGATGAGCGTTGGGCCGGCCGCCGAGCCTTGCAGCTTCTCACCGTGACAGCCGGCGCAGTTCGCCGCGTACAGGGACTTATCGCTGCGCGGCACGAGCTTGAGCAACCACGCCATCTCGTTCGAGTTCACGTACAGCAACCCCGTGGTCGGGTCGAACGCAGGCCCACCCCATTCGCCGCCGCCGTCCACGCCAGGGTACACAATCGTCCCTCGTGTGTTGGGGGCGTCGTAGGGATGCGTGGTCTTGTATTCGTTGAACGTCTTGAGCGCGGCGGCGCGCGCGGCGGGTGTGCGATTGGTGAGATCGTTGCGCGTGAGCTGCTGGCGCGCGAACGGGGCCGGCATCGTGGGAAAGAACTGCGTTGAGGCCGGCTTGTCGTCGCCCAGTGCAATGCCTGGCATTTTCTGCTCTTCCACGGGGAACAGCGGCGTACCCTTCTCGCGCTCGAACAGCCAGGTGTGTCCCGTCTTCGTGATCTGCGCGACGGCGTCGATCTTCCGACCACCGCGCGTGATCGTCACCAAGGCCGGTGCCGCGGGCAGATCGCGATCCCAGAGATCGTGCTTCAGCACCTGATAGTGCCACACGTACTTGCCGGTGCGCGCGTCGAGGGCGAGCACGCTGTTGGCGTAGAGGTTGTCGCCCAGCCGGTTCGCGCCGTAGAAGTCGTACGACGCCGAGCCGGTGGCAGCGAACACCATGGCCCGCTTGGTGTCGATGGTGACGCCGGCCCATGCGTTGGCGCCGCCGGCGATCTTCCAGGCATCGGGGGGCCACGTTTCGTAGCCCGGTTCACCGGGATGCGGAATGGTGTGAAAGCTCCAGCGCAGCTTACCGGTGTTGATGTCGAAGGCTCGAATGTCACCCGGCGCGCTGGGCAGCGCTTCCGGTACCGAGCTGCCGATGATGAGCAGATCCTCGAACACCACACCCGGCGTGCTGGCGCTTACCGACAGCCCTTCCACGGGGCGGCCAAGGCCCTGACGCAGGTCGACCCAGCCGCTGTCGCCGAAGGTCTTGATGGGGCGCCCGGTTTTGCGGTCGAGCGCGTACAGCCGGTTGCGGTAGTTGAAGATCACGCGATCGCCGGTTACGACCACGCCGCGATGGCGAAAGCGCGAGGCGGGTGGCGCGCCATTGTTCGGATCGAAGCGCCAGATCGGCACGCCGGTGGCGGCGTTGAGCGCGATCACATGCAGCTTGGGCGTCGTGGTGTACATCACGCCATCGATCACGATCGGATTGGCCTGCATTTCCGAGCCGGTGAACTGGTCTTTCGTGTCGTACGTCCACGCCACCTTGAGCTGCTTCACGTTGGCCGGCGAGATCTGGCTCAGCGTGGTGTAGTGCGTGTGATCCTCGCTGCCGCCGTACACGGGCCAGTCGGCGGAGCGCCCGGTCGTCTGGGCCTGCAGCGTGGTCGCGGCAAGGAGAAGCGGAATCAGGGCACGGGACATGAGGCGCTGGGCAGAGGACATGGTGTGAGAATGCGCTAGCTTACCTGTTGAACAGCGGTTCCTCAACAGGCGTGGAGTGCGTATGCGGCGGGTGATTGTGATCGGGGCAGGGGCGGCCGGGTCAATGGCGGCGATCTTCGCGGCGTCCGAAGGCGCGGATACGCTGCTGATCGAGGGAACGCGTGATGGCGGTCGCAAGATCCTGATCAGCGGTGGCGGTCGCTGTAACGTACTCCCGTCGCGGGTGGACGAGTCACGCTTCGTGACGGATTCCTCACCGAATCTGCTCAAGAAGATCGTGCGCGCCTGGCCGCTGGCCCAACAACGCGCCTTCTTCGAAGACACGCTGAGCATCCCCCTCGAGGAAGAGACCGAATCGCTCAAGCTCTTCCCCGCGTCGCACAAGGCACGCGACGTGCGCGACGGCCTGCTGGATTATGCGCGCAAGGTCGGCGTCCGCCTGCGCATGGAATCGCGCGTGGTGGATATCTCGCCGGTGAACGGGAGCTGGGAAGTGACCGTCGACGACGGCACGGTGCTCAAGGCCGACGCCGTGATCGTGGCTACCGGCGGTCTCTCCGTACCGAACACGGGCAGCGACGGGGCAGGGCTCAACATGCTCAAAGCGCTCGGCCACACCATGCACCCCACCTACGCCGCCCTCACGCCGCTCACCACCACCGACGCGGCGTTCAACGGCCTCTCGGGCATTTCCCTCACGGTGTCGCTCACGGCCAAGAGCGCGCTGCAGCAGGCCACCTGGCGCGGCGGATTCCTGTTCACGCACCACGGCTACAGCGGCCCCTCGGTACTGAACGTGTCGCACGTCGCGGTGCGCGCCCGCGCCGGACATGCACCGACCGCCAAGGTGCATGTGCAGTGGGCCGCACTGGGCGAAAAGGAATGGGAAGAGGCGCTCAAGCCGCACGGCGCGCGTACGGTCACGGGCGCGCTGCGGGCTGAAATGCCCGACCGCCTCGCGGCGGCGCTGTTGGCCAAGGCCAACGTGGAGCCCACCCGCCCGCTCACCGAATTGCGGCGCGATGAACGCTTGCGACTCATCGACATCCTCGTGCGCGGCGATCTGCCGTGGCAGGGCGACGAGGGCTACAAAAAGGCCGAAGTGATGGGCGGTGGTGTGGCGTTGAGTGAAATCGATCCGCGCACCATGGAGAGCCGCCGACACAAGGGACTTTTTCTGTGCGGCGAAGTGCTCGACGCGTTCGGCCCGATCGGTGGCTACAACTTCCTGTGGGCTTGGGCCACGGGGCGGAGCGCGGGGACGGGGGCGGCTGCTGCCAGCGCGTGATTCCCGGCCGAACAGCAACAGCGGGAACACGGATGAACAGCAGGATGGCACCGATCACACCGATAAGCCGTCCAGCCTGTGCTTCAGGCGATCGCGGACTGCTCGCTTTTGCTTATCTGTGCCATCGGTGATATCCCTTGAGATCCGTGTTCCCGCTGTTGCTGTCGTCGTTGCTAGCCCCACACCGTGGTCCTGATGCCCGCTAAGAAATCCGCCGCCAAGAAGGCGCCCGCTAAGAAAGCGGCGCCCAAGTCGATGCCATACGAGAAGGGCGCCTGGGCCGCCGCCTTTTCGGCACGCGCGCCGGGCGAGAAGCGGTATTGGCTGATCAAGAGCGAGCCTGATGTCTTCTCGTTCGATGACCTGCTGGCGGCACCCAAGCAGACCACCTGCTGGGACAGCGTGCGCAACTCGAGTGCGCGCAACTTCCTGCGCGACGGCATGAAGAAGGGCGATCTGGCGTTCTACTATCACTCGAACGCCGAGCCGTCGGCGATCGTGGGCATTTGCGAAGTGGTGCGTGAAGGCTATCCCGATCACACGGCGCTCGATCCGTCGCACGACTACTACGACGCGGAGTCGATTGCCGAGACGCCCACGTGGTTCATGGTCGACGTCACGGCGGTGAAGAAGTTGGCCACTCCCGTGAGGTTGCCGGAGATCAAGAACAGTGCGGCGCTGAGCGAGATGTCGCTGGTGAAGGTCGGTCGACTCTCGGTGGTACCGGTGCGGCCCAACGAGTGGGAGACGGTGATTGCGATGAGCGAAGGACGCTCGTAAGGCAGGACGTTCGTCACGTTGTTACACCCGATTCGGAGGCTCCTGATGTCCCGTCTGCCCTGGCGATTCGGCGCGCTGTGCGCTGCCGCGATCGCTACCACCACCCCGTTCGTCGCACAGGGACAAAGCGCCGCCCCTCGCGCCGGTGCACGAGCTCCTGAAAAGCCGCTGCCACTCGAAGTCGGCCGCACCTTCTCGCTCGATACGCGCGAAGGCACGTGGCTCTCGCTCGATGTGAGCCCCGACGGTGCCACGATCGCCTTCGACATGCTCGGCGACATCTACACGATGCCGTTCGCCGGTGGTGACGCCACACGCATCACCAGCGGGATGGCGTTCGATGCGCAGCCGCGTTTCAGCCCCGATGGCACGTCGATCGTGTTCATCTCCGATCGCGAAGGCGCCGACAACGTGCACGTGGTGGACCTCGCCACGAAGACGGTGAAGGCCATTACGCGCGGCAAGACGAACGTGTATCTGTCGGCCGAGTGGTCGCCCGATGGCAAGTACATCGTGGCCAGCAAGGGTGGATTCCGCGGTGGACTTCCTACGCTGTGGATGTATCACGCCGACGGTGGCAACGGCATGTCGCTGTATACGGCACCGCCGAACGCCGCGCCGGGCACCGCCGTGCAGCAGGCTGGTGCCGCCTTCAGCGCCGACGGCAAGTCGATCTGGTACACGCAGCGCACCGGTGCCTGGAACTACAACGCGCAGTTTCCGCAGTATCAGATTTATGTTTACAATCGCGACACCGGTGAGCGCGAAGCGCAGTCGTCACGCTACGGATCGGCGGTGCGCCCCACGCTCAGTCCCGACGGTAAGTGGCTCGTGTACGGCTCACGCTACGAAGACAAGACCGGGCTGCGGGTGCGCGAGCTCGCGACCGGCGAAGAGCGCTGGCTGGCGTATCCGACGCAGCGCGACGAGATGGAATCGCGCGCGCCACTGGACGCGCTCCCGGGCATGAGCTTCACGCCGGACTCGAAGGAGCTGATCGCAAGCTACGCCAACAAGATCTGGCGCGTGGCGATCGACGGCAGCGGACAAGTGGAGATCCCGTTTCGCGTGCAGTCCACGGTCGAGGCCGGACCGGAACTCGCGTTCAAGTATCCGATCTCTGACAGCGCGCAGTTCACGGTGCGACAGATTCGCGACGCCGTGCCGAGTCCCGATGGAAAGCAGCTCGCCTTCATCGCGCTTGAGAAGCTGTACGTGATGGACTACCCGGCCGGCACGCCGCGTCGTGTGTCCACGTTGAACACGATCGAGTCGGAGCCCGCGTGGTCCCCCGACGGCAAGTCGCTGGCCTGGGTCACATGGTCCAACGACGGCGGACGTCTGTACAAGGCCGCCGTATCGCCGCGGGCCGCGGCCCCGGTGTTGCTGAGCAAAGTGGTGGGGACGCTGCGTCAGCCGGCCTGGTCGCCGAACGGCACGCGCATCGTGCTCACGCAAACCGCCGCGCAAGGTCGTCGTGACCAGACCGGCGTGACCGCGCCCACCAACATCGTGTGGTATCCCGCGTCGCCCGCTGCGGTCGGTGGCAGTGAGCCCACGCTGATCGCGCGGGCGGCCGGACGCAGCGTGCCGCACTTCTCGAAGGACACCTCGCGCATCTACCTGTCGTCCAACGCGAACGGACTCGTGTCGATTCGTTGGGATGGCAGCGACGAACAGCGGCACCTGCGCGTGACCGGACCCGCTGCCGGCGGCAACGTGGACGATCACGATGTGAACCCGTCGGAACTCATGTTGCAGCGCGACGCCGAGGAGCCGAATACTCCGGGACCGTCAGCGACGCTCACGCTGATGTCGCCCAGCGGCGACGTGGCGCTGGCGCAGATCAATCAGGATTTCTACACGGTGGTCGTGCCGCCGCGTGGCACGCAGCCGTCGGTGAGTGTGGCCGATCCGAACACCGCCGCCGTGCCGGTGAAGCGACTCACCGATATCGGTGGGCAGTTCCCGGCGTGGAGCAGCAACGGGAAGCGCGTGCACTGGTCGATCGGCAACGCGCACGTGGTGTACGATCTCGACTCGGCGGCGGTGCGTGACGCCGCGATCGCCGCGTCGCGCCGTGATTCCACTGTGGCCGATAGCCTCCGTCCGCGTCTGTATGCGCCCGCCGAGAAGCGTGTGCTGGTGCAGGCCACGCGCGACATCCCTCGGGGGACCGTGGTGCTGCGCAACGCGCGCATGATCACCATGAAGGGTGACGAAATCATCGCCCGTGGTGACCTCGTCATCACGAACAATCGCATCACGGCCGTCGGGGCCACCGGCAGCGTGACCGTGCCCGCCGGTGCGACCGAAATGGACCTCGCCGGCGCGACCGTGATCCCCGGCTTCGTCGACACACACGCGCATTTGCGGGCCGAACGCGGCACCATTCACGAGTCGCAGCCGTGGGCGTATCTGGCGAATCTCGCGTACGGCGTGACCACCACGCGCGATCCGCAAACCGCCACGACCGATGTGCTGACCTATCAGGACATGGTCGACGCCGGACAGGCAATCGGACCGCGCATCTACTCCACGGGCCCCGGCATCTTCGATCGCGATCTCATCCGCGATCAGGAGCATGCGCGCAGCATTCTCAAGCGTTACAGCAGCTACTACGACACCAAGACGATCAAGATGTACGTGGCTGGTGTGCGTCAGACGCGGCAGTGGATCATCAAGGCGGCGCGCGAGCAGCAGCTTATGCCGACGACCGAAGGCTCACTCGACGTGAAGCTCAATCTGAGCGAGACGATCGACGGCTATCCCGGCCTCGAACACTCGATGGGCATCGTACCGCTCGGGGGCGACGTCACGAAGTTCATGGCGTGGTCGAATCGCACGTATACCCCCACGCTGCTGGTGAACTACGGTGGACCGTGGGGCGAGAACTACTTTTACACGAAGGAGAATCCGTACGGCGACCCGAAGCTTCAGCGCTTCACCGCGTACGAGGAGCTGGCGCTCAAGACGCGTCGTCGCATGGCGTCGATGCCCGGCGGCGGTACGGCCGGCGGCTGGTTCCGCGATGAGGAGTACATCTTCCCGCAGCTTGCCACCGAAGCCACGAAGATTCTCCGCGCTGGTGGACGACTCGGCATCGGCAGTCACGGGCAGCTGCAGGGCCTCGGCTACCACTGGGAGCTGTGGGCCATGGCGTCGGGCGGGATGACGCCGATGGAAGCGCTGCGCACCGCCACGGCGATGGGCGCGCAGGCGATCGGATTGCAGGGCGATGTGGGCTCGATCGAAGTCGGCAAGCTCGCCGACCTCGTGGTGCTCGACGCCGATCCGTTGGCCGACCTGCGGAATACCGGCAAGATCAAGTTCGTCATGAAGAACGGCCGGATGTACGACGGCAATACGCTGGCCGAGACGTATCCGACCAAGCGCGAGGGGCCGGTGGTCCCCAACCGTCCGATCGCGCCGGCCACGAAGGCGGGTTCGAAGTAGTCGCGAAGTAGTCGCCGCGGGTCCGAACGACATTGTCAGACCCTGAGACTATCCTGGAGTCATGCACCTTTCCGCATGACTCCAGGACGTCGACGGGCTCTTCACACGTTAGAATCCCAATCATGAATGTGTATATCGCCCCGCGACTGGGCGTGCTGCGCGATCACTTGATCGCGCGACTGCAGGCGGCTCCATTGCCGCCGCGCGACACCGAGATCATCGTCGTGCAGAGCCAAGGCATGCGCCAATGGCTCACCTTGGCGCTGGCCGACGCGCTGGGCTGCGCCGGATCGGTGGAGCTCCCGTTCCCCGCGAGGTTTGTGCACTCGCTGGCCGAGTCGCTGGGGATGTCGGGGCAAGCCGGCGAAGGGTTCTCGCGAGAGGCGATGACGTGGCGCGTGGATGCGTTGCTGCGCGACATCGACCTGCGCGATCCACGCTACGTCGCGCTGTCACGATATCTGAGCGACGGCGATGACCGCATGCGCTTCGGACTCGCCGCGCGCGTGGCCTCGCGCTTCGACGACTATCAGCTGTTCCGGCACGATCTGCTCGAGGCGTGGGAGCGCGGCGAGCATCGGCTCGATTCGCCGCATGAGATCTGGCAGGCGGCGCTGTGGCGCGAACTCTGCCGCGAGGGCGCGGAGCATGGTGCGCACCGGCTCACGCAACTGCTGTCGCTGATCAATGGCGCGGAGCCGGGATCACTGTCGCTGCCATCGCGTGTGTCGGTGTTCGGCATCAGCTCGCTGCCCCCTCGCGTGATCGAGCTGCTGACGGCGGTCGCGCGTCACACAGAGGTCGCGGTGTATGCAGCGCTGCTGCCCGATCACGCCGCCACGCCCACCGCGCTTCCGCCGATGGCGCATCCGCTCTCCGCGGCCTTCGGTGCGCAGGGACAGGCGTTGCAACGACGGCTGGTGTCGCAGGGCGCGACGATCACCCCGCTGCATGACGCGTCGGCCAGCGCTCCCGAATCGTTGCTTGCGCGGATGCAGCGCGAGCTGACCACCGGTAGCGATGGGGCGGCTCCGCTGGAGCTCGACGCAGCCGACGCGTCGCTCCGCGTGCACGCGGCACACGGCAAGCTGCGCGAGCTCGAGATCATCCGCGATCAGATCGGTGATGCGTTCATGGCCGACCGCTCGCTCAAGCCGCACGATGTGTTGCTCCTCGTGCCCGACATCAGCGAATGGGCGCCGCTCGTGCAGTCGGTATTCAGTGCGAACGACGGATCGGTGCACGTGCCCTTCTCCGTGGCCGATCGACGCCGTCGCGACGAATCGGTGGCGACCGCGGTGCTGCGGCTGCTGTCGCTCGAGGGCGGACGCCTCACGCATTCCGAAGTGTTCGGCGTGCTGGAGCAGCCCGCGATCTACACCGCGGCAGGCCTCGACGACGGCCAGGTGGAGTATCTCGTGCGCACGACGCGTGATGCCAATGTGCGCTGGGGCTACGACGACGAGGCCCTCGAGCGCCTCGCATTGCCGGCGGCCGACATGCCCACGTGGCGAACGGGCCTCGACCGGTTGTTGCTCGGGCAGATGGCGGGTGCCGTGCCGGAGCTGGTGCTGGGCGCGCTCCCGCAAGCTGGTGATACCGTTGGTGACCCTGCGGCCGTGGCCGCGCTGTCGCAGTGGATCGATGCGCTTGCCGTCACGCTGCAGTCATGGCGGCAAACGCGGACGATCGCCGAGTGGACGACCGAACTCTCCGTGTTCGTCGGCGACATCGTGCAGCCGACGAGCGCGGAGGAGCGCGAGGGCCTCAATACCGTCCGTGCCGTCATTCAGACACTCGCCGCGACCGCTGAACTTGCAGCGTACGACGCATTGGTGCCGTTCAGCGTCGTGCGCGACTGGTTGGAGCAGGAGCTTTCCGACGACAGTTTCGGCTCGGGTTTTCTCAGCGGTCGACTCACGGTCGCGGCGCTCAAGCCGATGCGCAGTGTGCCGTTCAAGGTGATTGCGGTGGCCGGGCTCGATGATGCGGCGTTCCCGCGACGCGATCGTCGGCCGGCATTCGATCTGTTGTCGTGCGAGTCGCGCGAGGGCGATCGCAATTTGCGAGATGATGATCGTCAGCTCTTTCTCGATTTGCTGCTGGCCGCCGAGTCGCGCGTGGTGCTTACGTACAGCGGGAACGATCCTCGCGATAACGCCGTGCGGGCGCCGTCCATTGTGATCGACGAATTGCTCGACCATCTCGACCGTCGCACCAATGGGAGCGCGCGGGCCACATTGGTGCTGCGGCACCCGCTGCAAGCGTTCAGTGATCGCTACGTCAGCGCCGTCGACCCGCGGCTGTTCACCTTCTCGCCGCTGGCTGGCAGAACGTCGGCCGGCACCGCGGTGCCGGGGCTGCCCTTCTTCGTGGACACGGTCCCCGATCTGGTGAACGACGAGCTGGCCGAGATCGCGTTGCGCAATCTCACCAGCTTCTGGAGTAATCCGTCGCAGTGGTTCTGCGAGCAGGTGCTGCGCTTGCGTCTTCCCAACGCCGGTGCCATCGACGCGGCGGATAGCGAACTGCATTGGCTGAGTTCGATGAAGCAGGGCGGCGTGCGCGCCGACATCTTGCGCGCGGTCATCGCCGGTCGAACGGATACGTCCGCGCTGCCGCGGGCGATGGTGGCGGTCGGTACGCTGCCACCGGGCCAGCTCGGTACCTCGTGGTTTGCCCGACTGGAGGGTGAGGCGAGACCGGTGCTTGACGCGTTGCCGACAGGTGTACGTGGCAGCGCCGCGCTGACCGTGATCGGCACCGACTGGCGCATCACCGGCGCCGTGGATGGTGTCATCGACAGCACCAGATACGTCGTGCGCACCGGCAGCTTCTCGGCGAAGCATCGCATCACGGCGTGGGTCGAGCATGTCGTCATGTGCGCGGCCAAGCAGCAGGGCGCCGATGTACCGGGAACGACGGTGTTGATCTACCCGGACAGCAAGAAGGAGAAGGCGGTCATCGAATCGCTCGAGGTCGTTCCCCACGCCGCGGAGATTCTCGACGACTGGATCGGGGCGATGCACGCCGCACGTCGCGCCCCGCTGCCGTTCTTTCCGATCGCCGCGGAAGCGTATCGCGCGGCGGTGGCGCACAACGCGAAGCATGCGGCGAATCCGCAGTCTCGCGCCAAGGTACAGACGCCGCTGAAGAAGGCCGAGGTTGCGTTCGCAGGAAGTAATTTCGGCGCCGCGGGCGACGAGGCCGACCCGTATCTGCAGCTGTGTTTCCGCGATGCGCTGTCGTTCGACGACAATATCGAAGAGTTCGTGCGGCTCACGCGGATGCTCTTCGAGCCGTCCCTGTCCGCGGTTTGGGAAGAGGCCGTCGCGGCGGGAGACGCGTCGTGACGTCGCTCATGCAACCCTTCCATGCGCTCCGCGTCGCCCTCGATCCGGGTATCACGCTGGTCGAGGCCAGTGCAGGCACGGGAAAGACGTTTGCCATCACGCGATTGGTGCTGCGCCTCCTGCTCGAGCGAAAGGTCGACCATCTGGGCGAGATCCTCCTGGTCACCTTCACCGAGAAGGCCACGCAGGAGCTGATCGGACGTATCCGTGCCGTGCTGCGCGACGCCGATCGCGTCTGGTCAGACACGCCGCCAGCGCGCGATGCCGGTAACGACGACTTGTTCGTATTGCGCGACCTGCATGGTGAGGCCGGTGGCCCGATCGTGCGCTCGGCCCTCGCCGCCCTCGACGACCTTGGCGTCTCCACGATTCACGGCTTCTGCCACCGGGTGCTGACCGAGAGCGCGCTCGAGAGCCGCGTGCATTTCGGCGGCACCTTTCTGGAAGACGACACGGAGATCCTGCAGCGGCTCACGCAGGACTGGATTCGACGTCGGGTGCTGCATGACGAAGCCTCGGCGGCCCTCATCGCCGACAGTGGCGAAGATCCGCAGGGCTGGATCAGGAATCTGGTGCGGCCCTACATGCGGCACCCCCGCACCTCGATCGATGCGGCTCCCGATGCGGCGCCGCAACTGCTGCGCGACTTCGTACTCTCGGTGTCGAAGGCCTTTGAACTGGAGAAGCATTCGCGCCACCTCATGGGTTTCGACGACCTGCTGCGTCGGCTGCACGACATTCTCGTGTCGGAAGGACCGCACGGAGTGCTGGCCTCGCGAATCCGTGAGCGCTTTCGGGTAGCGCTCATTGATGAGTTTCAGGATACCGACCCGACGCAGTTCCCCATCTTCTCGACGGCATTTGCTGGTTGTCCGCTGTTCCTGATCGGCGACCCGAAGCAGTCGATCTTCGCCTTCCGCAACGCCGATGTGCGCGCCTATCTCAAGGCCGCCGCGAACATTGCGCAGCGCTACACCCTGCTCACGAACTTCCGCAGCACCGATGCGATGGTGCGCGCCGTGACGCAGCTGTTCGGCAACAATCGCGAACCGTTCGCCTGCAGTCCTGATCTCATCGGCGTGCCACAGGTCACGGCGGCGAATCAGGTGCGCGTGCCCGATGCCCTGTTGCACGATGACAAGTGTGCGCTCGAGTGGATGTGGGTAGGCGAGGCGTACAACACTTCGAAGAACGGCATCTCCAAGGAACGCGGCACGTCGATCGCCATTCGCGGCGTGACCGTGGAAATTCGCCGGCTCACCACTGCCGGTGTCGGCGCCGGTGCGATGGCCGTACTCGTGCGCACCAACGCGGAAGCGCAGGAGGTCAAAGCGTCGCTCGATGCGGCCGGCATTCCTTCGGTGGTGGGCGCCAACCAGGATGTGCTGGCCAGCGAAGAAGCCCACGAACTGGTGTGTCTGGCCGAAGCGATCGCCTCGCCTCGTGACGGCGTAGCGGTTCGGGCGGCTATGGCGACGCGTCTCTGGGGCTGCGATGCGAACGCCGTGGCCGACACGCTGCGCAACGATGGCACTGGCTCGTGGAATGGCATTCTCGATCAGCTGGTTCGCGCCCGAACCATGTGGCTGCGGCACGGCGGTGCCACCGCGCTGGCCTGGCTGCTGAACGAGTGCGGGGCAACTGCACGGCTATTGTCGATCCAGGGCGGCGAGCGACGTGTCACGAACCTGCGCCACGTACTCGAGATACTTCAGGAGGCGGATGCGCTCTCCCCGCTCATGCCCGACGCCGTGCTGGGGTGGGTATCGAACGAGCGGGCGTCGGGGATCACCCCCGAGCGCCGGGAAATGCGTCTGGAAAGTGACGTCGACGCCGTGCAGATCCTTACCATCCACAAAGCGAAGGGACTGCAGTGGCCGGTGGTGTTCTGCCCCACGCTGTGGAACAGTCGGTCGTTCGCGCAGAAGGCGATGGGCGTGCCGTACTCGCTCACGCCACTCGACGACGGGATGGTGCTCGATATCGGTTCCGCGATGCAGGCGCAGCGCAGCGAACAGAAAGAGCTCGAACAGCTTGGCGAAGATCTGCGACTCGCCTACGTGGCGCTGACCCGGGCCGAGTCACGCTGTTACGTGACCTGGGGCAACTTCTCCGACGCGGCGACCTCGTCGATCGGCTGGCTGGTGCAGGGCGGAGGCGAGACGATAGACCGAGACGCCATCGACGCCCTGGTGGCGGCGAATACGGATACGATGGCGATGGCCGACGTGGTCCTCGAGATGCCGACTACGCCAGTGTCATCCACACGCGCCACGGCCGCGGTGCGCGCGCCATTGCAGTTCAAGACGGCTGCGGGGCAGCTGGCTATCTGGCGCAGCAGCAGCTTCACGATGCTTACGCGCAATGTGGCACACGTGGATAGCCGCGACGTCGACGATGTGCTGTTACCCGACGAGGTGCGTCGCACCGCTGTGCAGGTGTCCGGCTTTCGAGGCGTGCCGGCCGGCGCCGATATCGGCAACGTGCTGCATGGCCTGTTCGAGCACACCGACTTCACGAATCCCGACGCGACCACCGACGCCGACGTGCAAGACGCGCTGCGCGCCTACGGAGTGGCGATCCCGCGCGATGGCCGGTGGACGCCTGCCCACATTCGCGAGATGATGGCGATGGTGTGTCGCGCCGCGATGCCCGGTATGGACTTCGCACTCACGTCCGTACCGCACGAGGCCACCCTGCGAGAATGGCGCTTCTCCATGCCGGTGCGCGATTTTTCGATCGGGGCTGTCGCCGACGCACTGGCCGAACATGGCTCCGACCACGCGCGCGAGTATGCGCCAATGTTGCGACGACTGCGCGACGATCAGTTCCGCGGCTATCTCACCGGCTCCATCGACCTTGCCTTCGAGCACGATGGGCGGTGGCATATTCTCGACTGGAAGTCGAACTGGTTGGGGGCGAATGACGCCGACTATGCCGCCGACGCGCTGGGCCACGCGATGTACGCTTCGCATTACACGCTGCAGTATCACGTGTACCTGGTGGCACTGCACCGTCACCTCACGGCGCGGCAGCCGGGGTATGACGCGCGCCACCATTGGGGGCCCGTGACGTATGCGTTCCTGCGTGGGATTGCTCCCGCCGGACCGAACGGCTGGTTCACTGATGCGCCGACGCCCGAGCTGCTGTACGCGCTCGACCGCGCCTTTGGAGGCACGCCATGAGTGAAGGGCTCCGCCTTGCAGCATTCTTCGATGCGGCCGTCGCACTATATCTGCTCTCCACCAGCGACCGTGTCCTCGGCGAACTCACCCTGCGACGGGCCGGCGTGCCTGACGCGGCGGCGGTGCCGATCGCGGTAGCGGTGGCGCTCTTGGCGCGTGCGCGCGACGACGGCCACAGCGCGCTCTCGCTGAGCGACCTCGCGGCCGAAGCCACCGAACTTGCTCGTGAGCTTGCCGCGAAGGTCAACGTCGAGGACTACTGTGCGCAGATCCGCGAGCGCGATGCCGCCTGGTGGCGCACGATGCTGGAAGCGGTGCCTTCGGTCGTGCAGGTCGCGAACAGCCTCGTCGCATCGCCGCTGGTACTGCACGGCTCGCTGCTGCAGTTCCGACGGTACTTCGACGCCGAACAGCGTATCGCGGCGCGCATTCACGCCTCGTTGAGCCAAAACGAGCCGACCTTTCGCGTGATCACCGGCGGTCCGGGCACGGGCAAGACCACGCGTATTGCGAACCTGCTCGTTGAAACGCTCGATCGTGACCCCGAACTGCGTGTCGCGCTGGCGGCGCCGACCGGCAAGGCGGCGGCCCGCCTCTCCGAGTCGATCCGACTGCGCCTCGACGACGCGAAGGCCTCGCCCGAGGTGCGCGCGCGGGTGCCGCGGAGCGCACGCACGGTGCACCGCTTGCTGGGCTACCAGCCCGATCGTGATCGCTTCTGGTCGCGCGCCGGTACTCCGTTGCCGTATGACCTCGTGATTCTCGATGAAGCCAGCATGGTGGACGTGCTGCTCATGGATGCGCTGGTGGCCGCCCTCCCAGCGCACGCCACGCTGCTGCTCGTGGGTGATCAGGATCAGCTGGCCAGCGTGGAAGCGGGTGATGTGTTGGGGGCGATCTGCCGGGTCGCGCATGATCTTGGCGCAGGCAACGCACTCCACGACAGCGTAGATCGGCTCACGCGCAGCTATCGGTTCGAAGCACACCCCGCCATTGGCGATGCGGCAGCCGCGATGCTCGCCGGCGACGTTGCCGCGCTCGGCGCCGTCGTGCACGACACCGAACGACCCGATGTGCGCTGGGCCCCGGCGCCGAACGATCGGGCCGAGCTGTTGGCGCTGCTCGTGCCGCATCTAAAAGCCTGCCTTGAGGCCGCCACGCCAGCCGCCGCCCTCACGGCCCTCGATGGATTCCGCGTACTCTGCGCCGAGCGTGAAGGCACGTGGGGCGTGGCCGGTATCAACGCCCAGGTCGAGCACTGGCTGCGCAGTCAGGGGACCGTCATCACCGAGCGTTGGTATCATCGGCGGCCGGTCATGGTGATGGCGAACGACTACGGCACGCAGGTGTTCAACGGCGACGTGGGCGTGGCCTGGGAAGCCGATGGTGAAATGCTCGTGCACTTCCCGGCCCCCGAGGGAGCCACGCGCGCCATTCAGCCAGCGCGGTTACCCGAAACGCAGACGGCGTGGGCCATGACCGTGCACAAGGCGCAGGGGTCGGAGTTCACGAACGTGATCGTGATACTGCCGGCCAAGGGCAGTCGTGTTCTGGGACGCGAGCTGCTGTACACCGCCGTCACGCGCGCCCGAAGCAACGTGCTGATCGTGGGCGACGAGTCGGTGATGCGATCGGCGGTGTCGCGCACCGTGCGACGGGGCAGTGGCTTCGAGGCCCTGTTGCGCGAGGCGATTGGGCGCCAATCGATGCGGCGCGAGGGCGTGGCCCATGGGTGATCCGATTGCCCTGCTCACGCTGGTGTGCGCGGCACTGGCCGTCGTGCTGCTGCTGGTGAGTCTCTTCCGCACGAAGGCCGTCGCCGATCCCGAAGGCGCGCGCCGTGAACTCCGCGAGGAGTTGCGCAGCGCGCGCGATGAAGCGCGAGCATCGGCGCGCGAGCTACGCGAAGAAGTCACCAAATCCATCGACGCCACGCAGGCCTCACTCGACCGCGTGCGCGGTACGCTCGATCAGCGCGTGCGCGAGTTGCAGGAAGGGAACGAGCGTAAGCTCGATGAAATGCGCCGGACCGTCGACGAAAAGCTGCATGACACGCTAGAGAAGCGGCTAGGCGAATCGTTCAAACTCGTCAGCGATCGTCTCGACACGGTGCACAAGGGACTCGGCGAGATGCAGCATCTCGCCACCGGTGTGGGCGATCTCAAACGTGTGCTCACCAACGTCAAGGCGCGCGGCACGTGGGCCGAGGTGCAGCTCGGCGCCATTCTGGAGCAGGTGCTCACACCGGAGCAGTACGATAAGAACGTGTGCATCCGCCCGGACACCGCCGAGCGGGTGGAGTTCGCGGTGCGGTTGCCGGGACCACTCGATGATCCGGCCAGCTGTGTGTGGCTGCCTATCGACTCCAAGTTTCCGCAGGAAGATTGGCTGCGGCTGCAGGACGCGTCAGATCAGGGCGACGTGGCCGCGGTGCAGGCGGCCAGTGACGCGCTCATTCGCACGGTGCGCGGGTCGGCCAAGGAGATTCACGACAAGTACGTGCATCCGCCGGCCAGCACCGACTTCGCGATCATGTTTCTGGCCACCGAAGGACTGTTCGCCGAGGTGCTGCGTCACCCGTCGCTGGTGAGCGATCTGCAGCAGCAATATCGCGTGGTGGTGGCGGGCCCGACCACGCTGGCGGCGATTCTCACCAGCTTGCGTATGGGCTTTCAGACGCTCGTGGTCGAGCAGCGTGCGGCTGAAGTGTGGCGTGTGCTCGGCGCGGTGAAAACCGAATTCGGCAAATTCGGTGATGTGCTCGACAAGGTGCAACGTCAGCTCAACACGGCCAGTCGCACGATCGAGGAAACCGGTCAGCGCAGCCGCGCGATGGAGAAGAAGCTGCGCTCAGCCGAGCGGCTGCCGGAGGCGGAAGCGGCGATGGTGCTGGAGTTGCCGGTCGGCGATACGACCGTCGCTACCGACGCTTTTCCCCTACAATGAGCTCGTGCGCCGCGCCTTTCTTGCCATGGGCCCGGCTCTGCTCAGTGGTCACCGTGAGTCCGTTGCGTCGCAGCGCTTTCGCAAAGGCGGGATCGGCGTCGGCCGACCAGTAGATCACGCGTCCACCGGGACGCAGGGCGGCGATCGCCGACTGTATGCCGCTGTCGACATACAGTTTGGCGTTGCCGGTGGTGGTCAACGACTCGGCGCCGTTGTCGACATCGAGCATGATCGCGTCGAACATGCCCGGATGCGCGCGCAGCAGCGGCAGCACGTCGCCATGGCGGATATCCACCCGCGGATCGTCCATCGCCGTGCCGGAGAGGGCGTACTCGGGATTCCGGTTCCAGGCGATGACCTCGGGCACGATCTCGGCGACCATCACCTGCGCGTCGGGGCCGAGTCGCTCGAGCGCCGCGCGCATCGTGAAGCCGAAGCCGAGTCCACCCACGAGCACGCGTACCCCCGGCTGATCGGCCAGACCGCGGCAGGCGAGTTCTGCCAGTTGCACTTCCGACTGTGATCGGCGCGTCGACATCAGCTCGATCCCGTCGATGCGCAGCAGGTACGCGCCGTCGTGGCGATACAGCGTGAGCACCGTGCCGTCGGGCGCGGCGGCATCGGCGAGGCGTTCGTATGGCTTCACGGAGGACTTGCTGGCGCAGGGTGAGCAATCGAGCTTGCAGAGGCGTTGTATCGACAGCGAAGTGTATCACCGATCCCCCGTCCGGTCAGTAATGTCACGTCCGATCGACAATTCCTACGTGGTGCCCGGTACGGCGCTGCTGGCCGGTGAGTATCCGGGCATGCGCTTCGGTACGCCGCACGGTATTCGGGACGCGAAGTTGCGGCAGTTCCTCGATACGGGCGTCACGGCGTTCGTGGATCTCACACATCCCGACGATCCGCTCGATCTCTACATCGGGCGGCTCCGTGAGCTCGCGGCCGAACGCGGAGTGGAAGTCGTGCACGACTACCTCTCCATCGTCGACATGGACGTGTGCGATGACGTCTTCATGCGACGCGTGCTCGACACCATCGACCAACGCCTCGCGCAGGGGCATCGCGTGTACGTGCACTGCTGGGGCGGGGTTGGGCGCACGGGGATGACGGTGGGGTGCTGGCTCGTGCGCAACGGACGCAGCGGAGAAGAGGCGCTCGACGACGTCAAATCGCTGTTCGCCACCATGTCGCCCGCCAAGGTGGCATACTTCGGTCCAGACGGCTCGCCGCAGACCGCCGCGCAACGCGCGGTGGTACGGGCGTGGGCTGAACCATCGACGGAGTGATCGCGTGATGAACCAGACGCCCGTGACGCTGCACGCCATCTCGGTGGCCGACCTGGAGACCGTGGCCGCGCTGCATTGTGCCAGCTGGCGCAGTGCCTATCGCGGCATTCTTTCTGATGCCTATCTCGACGGCGACCTGTTCACCGAGCGCCTCGAAGCGTGGCATCTCAAGCTGGCGATGATGACCGACCGGCAGTTCGGCTGGCTCGCTCGGCACGATGGCGAGCCGGTCGGCTTTGCATTCGCGTCGCTCGATGACGACCTGACGTGGGGCACGCTGCTGGACAACCTGCATCTGCTGCCGTCTCACCAGGGGATGGGGATTGGTCGCAGTGTGCTTGCCGCCGTCGCGAAAGTTGCGCACGCGCACGCCTCGCATCCGGGACTTTTTCTTTGGTGCTACGACCAGAATACGAGCGCCCGTGCGTTTTACGAACATCTGGGCGCTACGGCGGTCGAGCAAAACCGCTTCGACGCGCCCGACGGACAGTCGGTGCCAGACTGGCGTTACGCTTGGCGCACGCTCGACCGGCTGCTGCCGGCGACGGAGCCTGGACAGCCAGAACTCGCATAGTCTGGACTGGCGGAACTACGCCATTTGCGCCATGAACTCGACGACGCGCTGATCGCAACGCACATCGCCGGCGCCGATGGGTGATTCGAGTGTCATCCCTTCCATCGTGCGACAACGGCTGAGCGCAACGTACGTCTGCCCGGCTGAGAACGCGCCGCGGCCCAGATGCACGTGCACGCGATCGAACGTCAGTCCCTGACTCTTGTGAATCGTGACCGCCCAGGCGAGTTGCAGCGGCATCTGCTTGTAGCGGCCGACCACCTTCTGTCGAATTTCGTCGGCCTCGTCGTCGTACCAGTACTCGAGCTGCTGCCACTCCTGTGCGTCGACCGTCACGATAGCACCGCTGTCGAGCTTCACGATCGCCCCGGTGGCGCTGATGGCCTGCACTTCGCCCAGTGAACCGTTCACCCAGTTCTCTTCGGGGTCGTTCTTCACGAACATCACGCGCGCGCCGCGCTTGAGCACGAGCGGATCGGGGGCTGGATCCTGTTTGAAGGTGCCCGTACCGACTTGCGATCCAAAGGTGCCGCTGCGTTCGGCCGAAAACGCGGCCGGCGCGTCGTCGAGGGCGTCGAGCCGCCGTTGATTCACCCGCTCGGCGTCGAGACGGCGCGCGGTGAGAATGATCGTCTCGTCGAGTTCGTCGTCGGTAGACCGTGCAATGCGCGTATGCAGCAGCCGATAGTCGTCGCCGCTGGGTGTGGCGATCCGCACGCGATCAAGCAGCGCGATCCACACGGGATCACGCTGGCGATACACCGTGCGGAATTCGACGGTGGAGAGCGGCGCGTACTTGAACACCGCCGCGTCGAAGAAATGCGGTGTGTCGTACCACAGGTCGCCGAAGGCGCCCGCCTGCTCCTTCGACACGATCGGCGGCAGCTGAAATGGATCGCCGAACATCACGACGCGCGCGCCGCCGAAGGGCAGGTCATTCCTCTTCGCCATGCGCATCGCGACATCGATGCCGTCAACCACGTCGGCGCGCACCATCGAAATTTCGTCGATGATCAGCATGTCGAGCTTGCGCGCCACCTGCAGCCACTTGCCGCCCTGAATGTCGCGTGCGGTGAGCGGTTTGAGCGGGAAGCGGAAGAACGAGTGGATCGTCTGACCACCCGCATTGAGCGCCGCGAGCCCGGTGGGTGCGAGCACGACGCACGTGTTGCCCTGTGCGGCCGCCAGCTGTCGCAGTACGGTGCTTTTTCCGGTGCCGGCGCGCCCGGTCACGAACAGCGGTCGCGGGTCGCGCACGTCGAGCCGGTCATACAACTCGGCGAGCTCGGCGCTACCACCGCTTTCGGCGACGGCCATGCGTCGCGCCGCCCGCACCGTCGTGCGCGCCGTGGGCGCCTTCTCCGGCGGCAGCGTAGCCAGATAGGCGCGATACTTGTCGAAGGCCGACTGACAGCGATCCTGCTCGCGTACGCGCTCCAGCTTGGTGCGCACGGCGTCGCGCACGAACTTGCGGAGCTCGTTACGCTCGAGGCTATAGAATTGCGCGAAGCCGTCGCCCGGCCGCTTCTCGTCGAACACCAGCAGATCCCCGTCACGCGTGAAGCGCAGCAGGTGGAGACCGGCGTCGGTGTGCAGCGGTTCGGTAGGTGCCGAGGGAGCGGGTGGCAGAGACGACATACTGCAAAATAGTCGGTTGCCAGGACGTGATACCCCGCACGTTTCTACCGGCTGGCACGGTGAATGCCTCGTCATGTGCCGGGCGCAATCGGTGCCCGATTGCTGGTCAACGCGCAGGCGAACTGTGCCGCCGCCAGCCGCCATTCAGCGGAGGATGTCATGACGGATAAGAAACGGACCGATGATCTCGACCTGAACGAGGAAGGCATGGTCAACCGCGCCAAGGGTGCCGCGGAAGAGGCCAAAGGCCGCGCCCGTAACGCGTTGGGTGGACTGACCGGCGACGGTGGCCAGCAGCTCAAGGGCATGGGCGAGGAACTCAAGGGCAAGGCGCAGCAGACATTGGGCAAGGCGCAGCAGAAGCTCGATGACGTGCTCGACGGGGACGATCGCAAGGCGCCGTAACGGGTGTATCGAGCATCGGGGCGTCTGCGCTGACAGTGCGCTGACGCCCCGTTGTTTTATTGGCGGTTCCCCAGCACCGAGGAACTCCCATGGCAATGATTGAACTGCCAGACGACAAGCCCGTCCGACACCCCGAGTACGTCTACATGGACTACGCTCGGCACCTGTCCGGACGGCTCCGTCGCACCATCACCGGACCGATGTGGCACGGTCCCTCCCTGCGCGAGGCGCTGGACGGCATCAACGCCGCCGACGCCGTCGAGCGCCCCATTCGCAGCATGCAAACCATCTGGGAGATCGTGCTGCATGTCACCGCGCGGGCCGAGCGGGCGCGGCTGCGCATGGACGGTCTGGCCCTCGACGAGCCGACGCCGGAAGAGGACTGGCCTCGCATTCCGATCCCGTGCACCGCCGCGGCCTGGGAATACTCTCAGGCCCAGATGGCGACTGCCTATCGCTCGATGGCCGTGCGCGTCTGCGAAGTGATGTCGTCAGGATTTCTCAAGGTCGTCGAGAAGCAGAGTTACAACATCGCCACCATGTCTGATGGCGTGGCCGAACATGGTGCGTATCACGCGGGGCAGATCGTATTGCTGCGCAAGGAGATTCACTCGCGCCGACCGAATGGTGCGCACGTCACCGACCTGTTGTGGTGACGTGCGCACACGGCCTATTTGCTCGCCGCCGGCACGCTGCCTTTGCGGTAGTCGAGCGCCGGCTTCTGGGTTCCAAGGACGGTGCTGTACGTGAAGCTCGCGCCGCGCCGCGTGTCGAGCTCCGCCTTCGCCGCGGCAATCGTGGCCGGCGTCGCGAACAGCTCGGCGCCCGTCAACGCCATCGTCTTCGCAGCCACCATCATGCCCTTCGCGCCGATACTCATGCCACCGGCGGCGACCGCCTGCCAGGAATGGGCGGCCGTGCCCGGCACCCACGTGGCCGCCGACAGCTGCACTGTCGGCACCACCCAACTCACGTCACCCACGTCGGTGGACGCGGAGCCGGCCGCGCCAATGGTGAGCGGCTTGATCAGCGCCGTGTTCGTGAGCGGCTGGGGCATGAACTGCGCAGACTTCTGCAGCTGCTCGGCGAATGCGCGTTCCGCCGGTGTGAGGGTGTAACCACCAACCCGCTCGAGCATGCGCTGCTGCACCTTGGCCAGCGTTTCATTCGGCAGCAGCGAATACACCGAACCGGTGAGCTGCAAGTCGTAGGTCGTACCGGTACCCATGGCGGCACCCTTGGCGGCGTTCACGACGCGTGACCAGACGTCGTTCACGACCTTCATGTCCACGTGGCGCACGTAGTAGTACACCTCGGCTTCGTCGGGCACCACATTGGGCGCGCGCCCGCCATCGGTGATGACGTAGTGAATGCGCGTGCCGTCGGGGATATGCTCGCGCAGATAGTTCGTCATCACGTTCATCACTTCCACGCCGTCGAGGGCGGAACGACCGCGCTCCGGCGCTGCCGCCGCGTGCGCGCTGATGCCCTTGAAGTGAAACTTGCCGCTGATGTTGGCCATCGTACGCTCACCGGTGATCGAGTTCTCGTCACCCGGATGCCACGCGATGACCGCATCGACGTCGTTGAACACACCGTCACGCACCATGTACACTTTGCCCGATCCGCCTTCTTCAGCCGGCGTACCGATCATGCGCAGCGTGCCCCTCACGTTGTTCGCCTGCATCCAGTGCTTCAGCGCAATCGCCGCCGCCGTACTGGCCGTGCCGAACAGGTGATGCCCGCAGCCATGACCGGGACCTCCGGCAATAAGCGGATTGCGCGTCGGCGCAGCGTCCTGCGAGAGGCCGGGCAACGCGTCGAACTCGCCCAACAGCGCGATGACCGGCTTGCCGCTGCCATACTCGGCCACGAAGGCCGTGGGCTCACCAGCTACACCCGCGGTGATTGTGAAGCCCGCCGTCTTGAGTTCAGACTGCAGGAGCGCCGTGCTCTTCACCTCCATAAAGCCGACTTCGGCGAAGCCCCAGATCTGCTTGGCGACACCGGCGTAGTGGTCGGCCTTCGCGTCGAGCGCGGTCAGCATCGCGGCCGTGTTCGGCGCGCCGACGGCACCCTTCCCCTTTTGCGCGGAGACGGACGTCGCGGCACCGTGGAAGAGCAGAACGGCGACGGCGGTGGAAGCACAGCGGCGGAGCGCCATCAGACCGTCCTCGATTCAGCGAACACGGGCTCCATGAGTCCCCGCAGGGACCGGCCGTGCGGATCCTGCTTGGCCCGGATCTCATTGACGAGTTCGAGCGCGGTCTGTTCGCAGGGCGGCATCACGATCGCGGATTCGCCAAGCGGTGTGGTCCGCTGTCCCCAGCGCACGAGAAGGGCACCGAAGGTGAGCCCACCGCCGAATCCGGGCATCAGCAGCAGGCTGCCGGGCTTCACGCGGCCTTCCTTGAGCGCATCGACCAGGCTCACGGGTACGGTGGCCGCGCTCATGTTGCCGTACTTGTGCACGGTGACCATCACGCGATCCATCCCGATTCCGGTGTACTTCGCCACGGCTTCGATAATGCGCAGATTGGCCTGGTGCGGCACGACCAGGTCGATGTCGTCGGCCGAGACGTTCGCTTCGCGCAGCACGCGCGCGGCCGCTTCACTCATGCCATGCACGGCCCGCTTGAAGATGACCTGTCCATCGAAGTCCCACAGTGTGTCGCCGAGCGAGACATCACGGTTGGCGTAACCGCAGCCGATACCGCGCACCCGCAAGCTCTGACGCGCCTCGGCATCACACCCCAGCACCGTCCCGATCACGCCTTCTTCGTTGTCGGTCGCTTGCAACACCACGGCCGCCGCGCCGTCGCCGAAGAGCACCGCCACGTTGCGATTGCTCCAATCCATGTAGCGGCTGATGAGCTCCACTCCGATCACGATCGCGTTACGCACCACGCCGGTCTGGATCATGGCCGTGGCGGTGGAGAGGCCGTAGAGGAAGCTGGTGCAGGCGGTGTTCACGTCCATCGCCGCGGCACGCGTGGCGCCGAGGGCGATCTGCACGCCGGAGGCGCTGTTGGGCACCGCTTCCTCGTTACTGCAGCCACCGTAGATGATGAGATCTACTTCACCCGCTTCGAGCCCGGCGCAGGCGAGGGCGCGGGCCGACGCGATGGTGGCCATCTCGATCGCCGAGATGTGCGACACGCGGCGTTCCTTCATGCCGGTGCGCTGCGTGATCCATTCGTCGGAGGTCTCGAGAAACGTCGAGAGATCGTCGTTGGTCAGGATGGCGGGGGGAAGCGCTTCACCCCAGCCGGTGATTGCGGCATGGCGCGCTGGCGTCATAGCACGGGTAGGTAAGACGTTCGTAATGGGCGGCGGCGGCGGCGGCGGCGTCGAGCGCACGTAGGAGGGAGGCGAGCCGACGGACTGATCGTTGAACGCTAGGGTCGGGCGGGGTGCGCCACAAGAACAGTGAGTAACGGATTTTCGATTTTGGCGACGCTTTGGCGGCACGGAAATACATTTTCGACATGTCCACCCTACTGCTTTCCCGACATCGCTCGTCGTTGCCCCGCCGCGCTCTGGCAGCGGTGGTCACGGCGGCCCTCCTCCCCGCGACCGCGGTGGCCCAGGCGCCGGTGGTCTTCGTGCACGGCAACGGTGACCACGCCGGTCTGTGGGATAGCGTGATCTGGCGATTCGAGTCGAACGGCTATCCGTCGTCGCGTCTGTTCGCGGTCGATCTCCCCAACCCGTCGGCGTCGAGCACGCTCACCGCGGCGGAGCTCAATCGCTCGACTCCCGAAGATCAAACGGCGGCGCTGGCTGCGTTCGTGACCCGCGTGCTGCTCACGACGGGGGCGAGCAAGGTCGTCCTTGTGGGGAGTTCGCGCGGCGGTATGACCATTCGCAACTACGTACGCTACGGTGGCGGCGCGGCGCACGTTTCGCACGTGATCACGGGAGGCACACCGAACCATGGCGTGTTTGCCATTCCTACCGTTCAGCCTGACGGCGAGTTCAACGGCGTCGGTCCGTATCTGCGCGCGCTCAATCGCGGTAGTGAGGTGGTGCCCGGCGTGAAGTTTCTCGCGCTCCGCTCGGATTCGCTCGACAAGTATGCGCAGGCCGACGGCGCGGGGCTCGGCATGAAGGGCACGGCCACCAACGTGGACGCCACAGGGCCGGCGTTGCGCGGCGCGCTGAACGTGGTACTGCCCGGCACGGATCATCGCGAAGTCGCCTTTGGACCCGCTGCCTTTCGCGCGCAATACCGATTCATCACGGGGCGCGCGCCGACTCAGATGGACATTGTTTCCGACACGGTCGCGGTGCTCGAGGGGATGATCAGCGGCAACGTGACCGCGAGTCCCACCAACCTGCCGCTGGCGAATGCCGTGATCACGGTGCATGCGGTCGACGCGGCCACCGGCCAGCGCATCGGCGGGCCGGCGTACCGGGGCGTTACATCGCACACGGGACGATGGGGCCCGCTCCGCGCCTCACCGACCGCCCGCTACGAATTCGAGGTGGTGAGTCCGGATAGCGCGGTGATCCTGCACGTATTCCGCATGCCGTTCCCGCGCTCGAGCCGCGTGGTGAACTTCCGGCTTCCCGCACCACCGGCGTCGCGCCCAGACAGTGTGAGCGTACTGATTGCGCGTCCGCGCGGCTATCTGGGACTGGGGCGCGATACCGTGGAGTTCGACGGCACGCGCGCCCTCGGCATTCCGCCCGGTGTCCCAACCGTAGACCGCGCCATCCGCTGGTTCGGCGCGCGCGAACCGATCACGGTACGCACGCGCGTGAACGGCGAAACGATCGTGGTGCGCACGCAGCCGGGAGACAAACGTCGATTGGTGTCGGCGGAATTTCAGCGGGAGTAGGAGCGGCGGCTGATTGAACGGCAACGGCAACTGCAACAGCGGGAGCACGGATGGAAACGCGATGTCACCGATTGCACCGATAAGCAAACAGCGCTTGATGTTGTCGATCAAAAGCTGTTCATCGCAGTTCGCTTATCGGTGTGATCTGCGCAATCCCTCCGTATCCGTGTTCCCGCTGTTGCTTTTGCCGTAGCCGATGCTGGACTCGAGCTTAGAACCGCCGCGAAACCTGCACCGTCACGAAGCGCGGTGCACCGGCGATGAACGTCGGGATGCCGAACGCGCCGCCGGTGTTGCCGGCGTCGATGATGTACTGCTGATCGAACAGATTGCGCGCCACGATCGTGAGCTCGGTGCGATCGTCGGGCAGGCGCAGTCCTGCACGCACGTTGAAGAGTAGCTGACCTTTTTCCGAGATGGCGGGCAGGTTGGTGTCCTCGAAGAACACCTTGCCCCGGTACGTGGTGTTCGGCGAGACGTACAGCTGACCGAATCGACGCTTTGTGGCATCCAGAGAAAGGCCGGCCGAGTAGCTGTGCATCGGCGTGAGCCGGAAGCGGTTGCCGGCGCGCGCCTGCTTGTTGCCATTGGCATCGGTGCTGTCGAACTTCGCGTCGGTGTATCCCACGGTGGCGAACACCGACGTCTGCGCGTTGAGCTGCCCGCGCACGCTGCCTTCGAAGCCCCATGCCTTTGCGCGGCCGCCGTCGAGCGTCTCGTTCACCAGCCCACCCGGAGTGAGACGTGTGATCGACGTTTGAAAGTTGTTGTAGCGGTAAGAGAAAGCGCTCACGTCGAACTGCGCGCGTCCACCGGCCAACTGCCCCTTGAGGCCGCCTTCGGTGCTGAGCACGGTCTCTTCGTTCAGCGTGCGCACGGCGGATGCGTTCACCACGACGACATTCGGACGGCGTCCCTTGGAGAACGAGGCATAGCCCATGAAGTCGCGGCCGAGATCAAAATTCGCAATCGCGCGACCCACGACCGAGCGGAATACGCCCGTGCCTTCCTTCCGGCCATTGGTCGGGGCGAACAGGTTGTTCGGCGCCGCGCCAAGCAACGCGCCGAGCGAGCCGCGCGTCGCGCTGTTCTGTACTTCGTACGCGTTCTCGACCTGTTCGTAGGTGCCGCGCATGCCGGCGGTCAGGCTGAGGCGTGACACTGTATACGTTGCATCGGCAAACACCTCGGCCGCGGTCGTCTGACCGAAGTTCTGGTACTGTTCCGTGTGCGATGTCTTGAACGGCAGTCCCGTCGACGGATTGTTGACGATGCTCAGGTTGGCGGTGCCGTTCGCATTCACGATCGGCTGTCCAGCGAGCAGCGCGAAGAGACTGCGCTCATCGGTGTTGAACGGCACGCGCTGGCTGCCACGCTCCCAGAATCCGCTCGCGCCGGCGAAGCCGGTGAGCTTGCCGCCGCGATCGTACGCGAAGCGCAGTTCCTGGCTCGCCTGACTGCCTTCCGCGACTTCGCGGAATTGCAGCACTGGCGCCAGCGTGCCGTCGGCGTCGAAGGCTTCGTCGCTGTAGAAGCGGCGACCGGCCGAGATGCTGGTGAGCGTCCACGCCGGAGAGAGTTGCTGGTTGTAGAGCACGGTGAGGCCACCGACCTGACGGCTGATGCCAAGCGAGTCGCCGCCATTGAGGCCCGCGCGCGCGAACGGCGTGGCATCACCGGCCGGCGGTGCGAAGCGCGTGCTCTTGAAGGAGGTGCCGGGCGAATCGTCAGTTTGCGCGTTGACGATGATGTCGACGGTGGACGCGGTCGTCGGCAGCCACCGCAGCGAGGCCCGCACGGCGCCGGTGTTCTTGCCGTTCAGCGTTCCGCCGCCGGCGTTCGTGATGAAGCCGTCGCGCTTGTTATAGATCGCTGCCACGCGTCCGAACAGCTTGCCATCCACCAACGGCGCGTTCACCATGCCGGTGGCATACAGCTCGTTGAACGTGCCGCCGCCGATCGCCACCATCGACTCGCGTGCATTCACGGCCTTGTTCTGAATGACGTGCACAGCGCCGATCTGCGCACCGCGTCCGAAGAGTGTGCCCTGCGGACCCTTCAGTACTTCCACGCGCTCGAGGTCGAACAGTTCCACCACGGAGCCGCGTGACTTCGAGATCGACACGCCGTCCTGGAACACCGAGACGCGAGGCTCGACGTAGCTGGTGCCGTCATCGGAGGTAATGCCGCGAATCACGAAGCCGGGATTGTTCGGGCTTTGCAGCTGTACGTTGAGACCTGGCACATACGCCGAGAGGGCGTCGAACTGCTGGATGCTCTGTTTGGTCAGGAAGTCTGCCGTAAGCGCGGTGACGGCGACCGGTACGTCCTGCGCCGACTCACTGCGCTTCTGCGCGGTGATCGCGACCTGCTGCAGCGTGGTGGTCGAGCGCTTGAGCGCGAGAGTCCCGCGCGCCGTCTGACCGGCGACGACGGATACTTGCACGCTGTCGGGGAGCAGGCCGATCGCGCGCGCGACGATCCAATAGGTGCCCACCGGCAGTTCACTGATCTGATAGCGTCCCGCGACGTCTGTGGTCGCGCGCGCGTCTCGGCCGCGCACCGAGATTGTGGCCCGTTCCACCGGAAGATTTCCCTCGGCCGTTGAGACGGAACCGGCAACCGTTCCGGCGGACTGCGCCGACAGCAGCGCGGGCGACGCGAGAATGAGCGCGGCGAGTGAAAGGGGCCAGTTGGTGCGTGGCCATGACGACTTCATGATGATCATGTGTGACTCACGGTGTTGAGGATGAACAACACCGAGAGAACGCCGCCTCAGGTCACGGCTCAGCGACGGAAAGTGCGCTGGTGTGGTAACGCGCGCGTGACGATTGAGGACGCGGCGGTGGCACCGAGGGTCGCAACGGCAACAGCGGGAACACGGATTCAAAGGTGATTGCACCGATTACACCGATACGCGAACGGCGGTTCACGTCTTAGCGGCCGTCGCATCAATCGCAGTTTGCTTATCTGTGCGATCAGCGGCATCCCGCTTCAATCCGTGTTCCCGCTGTTGCGGTTGGGGTGGCCGTGTTCCCGCTGTTGCCGTTGTCGATGCTGAAGCAGATACCGATCTCGTGACGGTGGCATGCCGCCTCCCGATTTCGACACCCAAACGGATAGCGCGCCCCGCTCCACCGGTGCTACAATCGAGAGTTGTCCGTACCTCCACCTCGTCCCGCGCCACATGTCCCAGCTCCGCCCACGTTCGCTGCCGCGACTGCTTGCCGCCGCGGCGGTCGCCCTGACCGGCGTCACGACTGTGCTCCACGCCCAAGCGCCTGACGCCCCGTTCCTTCGCGTCCGCGTGGACGAAGCCCGGAATCGCGCGCTGCTCGACATCCCCGCCGGGCAGATGGGGAAAGACTTCCTGCACCAGGTCACCCTCACGACTGGACTCGGACAGAGCAACGGCCCCGGTCTCGATCGTGCCCAGATGGGGCAGAGCGTGGTGGTGCGCCTCGAACGCCGCGGTAATCGCGTGCTCATGGTCCGCGACAACTGGAGTGTCCGGGCGCCCAACGGCGACGCCGGCAACAAGCAAGCGGCCACCGACGCCTTCCCGCGGTCGGTGGTGGCCTCGTTCGTAGTCGATGGCGAGAAGGACGGCGTGACGACCGTCGACGCGACGTCGCTGTTCCTCGCGGATGCCTACGGCGTGGCCGACGCGCTCCGTGGCGGGGCCGGACCGGGCGGTGTCGGCGCCGGCGGCGCGGCCGGTGTGTATCGCGTTGACGCCACCCGCAGCTGGCTCGATACCGCGCGCACCAAGGCGTTCCCCAAGAATGCCGAAGTGCATGCCATTCTCACGTTCGTGAGCGACGCGCCCGGCGGACTCGCGCGCCGTGCGGCGCCCGATCCCAAGGCGATGACGTTCGAGGAGCACCATTCGCTGGTCGTGCTCCCCGATCCGACCAGCTATCGTCCGCGCAACTATGACCCACGCTTCGGCTACGGCGGCACCCAGTTCGCCGACCTCTCGCAGGGTTTCGACGGCACCTATCGCTCGGGCTTCATCAACCGCTGGCGCCTCGTGCCGAAGGACCCCGCCGCGTATCGTCGCGGCGAACTCGTGGAGCCGGTCACGCCGGTCACGTACTACCTCGATCCAGGCATTCCCACGCCGTACCGCGAAGCGCTGCGGCAGGGCGGCAACTGGTGGGCCAAAGTGTTCGAGGCGGCCGGCTTCAAGAACGCCTTCCGCGTGCTCGATCTGCCCGCTGGCGCCGATCCGATGGACGCCCGCTACAACATGCTGATGTGGGTGCACCGCTCCGGTCCCGGCCCGAGCGTGGGCCCGAGCTACAGCGATCCGCGCACCGGCGAAATCATCCGCGCCATGGTGCGCATGGACGCCTGGCGCTCGCTGGTCGATTACAACATCTGGGCCGGCACCGTGCCCGCCTCCGGTCCGCGCGGCCCCAATGTGGACGCCGAAACGTTCGCAATGGCGCGCCGTCGCCAGCACGCCGCCCACGAGATCGGCCACACCCTCGGCTTGTCGCACAACTACATCGCGCACGCGCAGGGCCGCACGTCGGTGATGGACTATCCGTATCCGCTGATCACGCTGGCCGCTGATGGCACGCCCGATTTACGCGACGCCTATCGCAAAGGCCCCGGCGCCTGGGACACGCTCGCCATCAAGCTGGGCTACACGTGGTACGCCGACAGCGCGTCGGAAGCGAAGGGACTCGACGCGATCATGAAGGATGGCCTCGCGCGCAACGTGCGCTTCATCAACGACCAGTACGCCGGCGCGAACGGCTCCATTCCGGAAGTCACGCGTTGGGTCGAAGGCGCCACGATGTTCGACGCCGTGGATCGCACCTCGAAACTGCGTCGGGTCCTGATGGACAAGTTCGACGAGCGCGCGATCAAGCCGGGCGAGCCGATGGCGCTGCTCAACATGCGCTTTGCCCACGTGTATCTGCATCACCGCTACTCGCTGGAAGGACTCGCCAAGAACATCGGCGGCATGGACTTCACGTTCACGCTGCGCGGCGACGGACAGACGCCGACCACCATCGTGCCCGCCGCCACGCAGCGTCGTGCGCTCACGATGGCGCTCGACGCCATTCAGCCGAGCGAGCTCACGGTCCCCGAGCGCGTGCAGAAGATGATCCCGCCGGCCCCGCCGGGTTTCAATGCCGACATGACGTGGATCGACAGCAATGGCGGCACGACGTTCGATGCGGTCACGCTCGCCGGCGGACTCGCCACGGAAGTGATCGGCTATCTGCTCGACCGCGAGCGCCTTGCGCGTGTCGTGCTGATCGCGGGACGTGACAACGCCGCGCTCTCACTCGACGAAGTGCTGCGCGCCGTCGTGCAGCGCACGTGGGGCAGCGCCGCCGCGACTGCGGCCGCCGAGAAGGCCGTGCAACGCGCCTCGCAGCGCGCCGCCGTCGACGCGATCCTCGACCTCGCCGGCGACAAGCGCGCCATGCCCGACGTGCGCGCCGCCGCACTGATGCATCTCAAGGCGCTCGACACGCAGCTCGCCAGCATGACGTCGGTCGACGCCGCCATGCAAGCGCACGTCGCCTCCGCGCGTCACGACATCGCGAGGTTCATGGACGGCAATGACGACCCGAGCGCGCGACCGCGGTTCCCGGTGATCGTACTACCGTGGCCGTAGGTCACGGGCAAACCGCGCTAAGAGTGAACGGCGCTAAGAGTCAACCGCGCTAAGAGTCAACGGCGCGAAGAATAAACCGCGAGAAGTACGACCTGAGCCAACAGCCGAGAGCTCAGTGCTGTTGGCGCGGTTCGCCTTTCCCGCCCCTGACTCTTAGCGCTGTTGACTTTTAGCGCTGTTGACTTTTAGCGCTGTGGATTCTTAGCGCCGTTGGCTTTCATCGCGCCGTCCGCTTTTGGAGCCGCCCCCGCCCGCAACCTTTCCCGCGTTCTTCGTGACTCATTCGGTAACCCGCCTACTTTTGGAGCTGACTTCATGAAGATCCCGCTGTGCGTTGCGTTGGTTGCTATGGCCATCGCGAGTAGTCCGGTAGCCGCGCAGTCTCCCCTCGTCGGCCGATGGGACATCGAGTACGAGCGCGGACGCCGTATCGAGAACGACGTCGTCACGCCGGTCATGGGAACGGCCTCGCTCACCATCGCGATGCAAGGCGACTCGCTCGTCGCCACGTTGCAGCCTACGCCGCGGCCAGACGGCACCCCCGTGCCCGCCGCCACCATGTCCGCCAAACCGTCGACCGCCGGCGTCGTGTTCGTGCAGAAGCAGATCGTGCAGATCAACCTCGACGGGGACGTGCGGCCGCAGGAAGCCATCATCACCTGGACACTACAGGCCACCGGCGATGCGCTCACGGGAACACTGCTGCGCGCGCTGCCGATGATGCCGGAAGCACCGACTGCTACGCCGGTCACGGGAAAACGGATGTGAAAAACGAACAGCGCCAAGAATCAACCGCGCTAAAAGTGAACGGCGATAAAAGTGAACGGCGCTAAAAGTGAACGGCGCGAACCACGCGGGCGCGGTTCGCTGTTCCGCCCCTTATTCTTAGCGCGGTTCACTCTTAGCGCCGTTCACTCTTAGCGCCGTTGATTCTTAGCGCCCTTCGCCGATGACAACATGACCGTCCCTCGTATCGGCGTCGCCGTCCTCGTCGTCCGCGACGGCCTCGTACTCGTTGGCCGCCGGCTCGGCGGCACGCAGGGGCACAACACGTGGCAGTTTCCCGGAGGCCATCTCGAATTCGGTGAATCGGTCGCGGCGTGTGCGGTACGCGAGGTCGCCGAAGAGACCGGACTCGATGTCACCGTGACCGGCTTCGGTCCGTTCACCAATGACATCTTCGAGGCGGCGGGGAAGCACTATGTCACGCTGTTTGTGCTCGCCACGGCGCGGGTCGGTTCACCGCGCGTGTTGGAGCCGGAGAAATGCGCCGAGTGGCGCTGGTGTGAGTGGAACGCCATTCCTGAACCGCGCTTTCTCTCGGTCCAGCATCTGCTCGAGCAGGGTTATCGCCCGACGGGTGCGTAGCTGATGCGGCGTGGACGTGCTACGGTACGACGACCGTCCGCACCGGCGCTTCGTGGCGATCCAGCGCGTCCAGCACCTCGTTGATGGCGCGCGCCTGCAGCGGCACGGTGTGCGTCACCACGTCCGTGAGGTCCAGAATGCCCTTGTCGGCCATCTCAACGAGTTCATACAGCTCGCTCAGCAGATGGTCGTTCGAGCCGATCAGCTCCGCCTCGCGGCCGATCAGATCGCGATATGTGTCCACCGGCAGGTGGATATCCGACAGTCCCACCACCACCGCGCGCCCCAGCGGGGCAAGCGACTGCAACGCCGTGCGCATGGTGTCGGGTTTGCCAACCAGTTCCAGCGCCACGTCCACACCACGCCCGTTCGTCATTGCCCGCACCTGCGCGACCACCTCATCGGGCGAGAGATCGGTGGCGCGGATCGTCCGCGCGCCGAAGCGCTCGGCCAACGCCAGCTTCATGGGGTCCCGGTCCACCGCAATCACCTCAGCGGCGCCGAGCGCACGGGCAAGCTGCACGGCCGACATCCCCAAGCCGCCGACGCCAACCACGAGCACCGATTCTCCAACCTTGAGTCGACCTTTACGGAGCGCGTGCAGCGAGGTGGCCGATGAGCACATCATCACGGCGCCCTGCTCGAAGGGGACGCGATGCGGAACTGGTACCGCATTCCTGGCGGGGACAGCGACGTACTCTGCCCAGCCGCCGTCGGTGAAGTGGCCGAGCATCTTGCCCGTGACGCAGAACTGCTCGCGGCCGGCGAGGCAATCGTCGCACTGTCCGCAGGTGACCAGATAGTGCAGGCAGACCGCATCGCCGACATTGTGGCTGAGGACGTGCTGTCCGACCTCCGCAATCTCGCCGGCGATTTCGTGCCCGAGTGTCAGGGGGAGCGGTTCGACGCGCGAGCGCCCAGCCCGATAGTGCACGTCGGAGTGGCAGATGCCGGCGGCGCGAACGCGCACGAGCACGTCACCGGGACCGCAGGGCGGCATCGGGATTTCGGCGTCTTCGACGGGGTGACCGGGAGCGGGGAGACGGACAGCGCGCATAAGCAGGTCTGTGCCGGATGTGACCGGGCGTGAATTGTGAATGATTCTTCACTCACTCACGTGACTTGATGAGAGCCCACCCGGTAACGCTGGTCGTGTCTTTCTCGCTGACGCAGGCCGGTGACACCCATCGCGCGCGGCACCCGGCTTTTCGTGCATGCCGCGCAGTGCGAATCCGCACTGCGCCGGCATCGGGGTGACGGAGCTACTTGTGGCGGAACGTGATACGGCCGCGGCTCAAGTCGTACGGCGACACTTCGACCGTGACCTTGTCACCGGCGAGGATTCGGATGCGGAACTTCCGCATCTTTCCCGCCATGGTGGCCAGCAACGAGTGTCCGTTTTCGAGATCGACACGGAACATCGCGCTGGGTAGAACGTCCGACACGACTCCCTCGAATTCGATGGCGTCTTCCTTCATCCAACCTCCTTGGTCAAGCGCACGTCGTACTAGGTCGTGGAACCGGAGTCGATCGGCGCATCCTGCAGGAGCGCCTCAAGAGCCGTCCGGAGTTGTTCGATACAGCGGCCCGCGAGTTCGAGGGACGCATAGCCTTCGCGCTCCAGCGACTCCGGATGCCAATGCCACGTCGCTTCGCTGGTGGCGGAGGGAAGGCAGGTCTCTTCCCAGACGGACTGTGGGGTGGCCGGCACCTGCCGCCATCCACGCCGTTCGGGCGCGTGTTCACCGCGCGGAGCAATGACGCCACGCCACACGATGCAGAGCAGTTGTCCGGCGGCCGGGACATCGGTGCCGTTGCGGAGCCACGCGACCGTGAGGGCGACGGGGCCGAGCTGGACGATGCAGCGATCGGGGGATAAGCGAACCGTGGGCGGTTCGAGGGAGGTCTGGACCGCCAGCACCTTGGTGGCGGCGACGAGCCCTTCGGATAAACGAGCAAACTCGCGCGTGCAGACAGCCTGGGCGCGGTGTGATGACAAAAATGAAGTGCGAGCAGCTGTATCGCGCGGATCAAACGCGCGTTCGGCGGGTGCGCTCTCAATCATGCGTGGTTCCCGGTGAGAGGGGACAACGCCGAAGCGCCGTGTGGCGGACAGATGTCCGGACACACGGCGCTTCGGGTCGTCATGCGTGATTCGTATTGCGCGAAACACTCATGACGAAAGGGCTGGATGCCCGAATTAGCGACCCATCCGCGTGACGTTCTCAGCGGCCGGACCCTTCTGGCCCTGCACGATGTCGAACTCAACGGTCTCGCCTTCGGTCAACGACTTGAAGCCGCCGCCCTGAATGGCAGAATGGTGAACGAAACAATCCTTCTGTCCGTTCGCCGGGGTGATAAAGCCGAAGCCCTTGGCGTCGTTGAACCACTTGACAGTGCCGGTCGTACGCATCGCGATACTCCTGTTTCTGATTTGGTGCTGGTGTCAGTCGGAGCACGCGGACAGACGAGCCGATGCAGAACGGAACCAACCACCTGGTACTCGTGATCAACCTCACGACGGTCGCCACCACTCGGTGACTACGATGCAAACAAAAAAAGACCCGCTCGATTTGGCAGGCCCGTTTCTATCGGAACTTGTCCCTACGCCGAGGCGCATGCATCGCTTCAAAGAAGGTACAAGGTCTTCCCCGGAAACGCAAACAATACTACAACTATTTTTCAGCATCCCGATCGCCTAGTTCCATGTGGCACGGTGACTTGCCTCCATCCACGAGCGACCTCGAGGACACCGTGACCGCAAGCCCTGTTGAGCTCGCCGGATTTCCGACGTCTGGTCGGACGCCGCAGGCCCCCTCGTACGCCCACGCCCACTGGTACTTCCTGGCCACCCTCGGCGTCATCATGGCCGGGTTCTGGGGTTCGTTCTTCCGCCCTGCCGCGGCACGAGACGTCGTGCACAGCATCCACGGCGTCACGGCGACGCTCTGGATAATGCTGCTCGCCGGCCAGTCGTTCCTGATGTCCCGCGGCCAGGTGCGATGGCATCGGCGCGTGGCCCGCGGGGCGTTCCTGCTCATGCCCGTGATGCTCCTCAGCGCCGTGCACATCGTGCGCGTCATGATCGTCAACGCCACGATTCCGGCACCGATCGGGCCGATGCTCGCGCTGTTCGATCTGCCGGTCGTGGTGTTCACTGGCGTGATGTTCGGGGTCGGCCTCGCCAACGTGCGCCGGCCCTCGGCCCACAAGCGATTCATGGCCGCCACGGTCCTGCCGGGCCTTTCGCCGGCGCTCGCGCGCCTGTTCCAGACACTTGGCAGTCCCTCGTTCTTCTTTGCGTTGCACGCGAGCCTAGTGGTCACCCACGCCGTGCTTGTGGCATTGATCGTCTCCGACTGGCGCAACGGGGTGCGCGAGCGTGCGTACCCTCTGGCGCTCGCGTTCTTTCTGACGCTGCACGCCGTGCTCGTGCCAGTGGGCACCAGCGCCTGGTGGGGGGCGCAAATGACGCGATTCGCGACCGCGCCCTGGCCCCTCTGAGCTGATCACGGTGCCCACGGCGGCGCCGTGGCTATACTGCACCATGGCACGAATTTCCCGGGATCGAGACGACGTCCACATCGCGCTGCTGCGTGGCGTCAATGTTGGTGGGTCAAAAAAGGTGCCGATGCTGGAGCTCCGCGAGCTCGCACGCAGCATCGGCTTCGGCAATCCGCGCACGCTGTTGAACAGCGGCAATTTGGTATACGCCGCGCACGGCAAACCAGCCGAAGAAGCGGCGATTGCCCTCGAGCAGGGCATTCTGCAGCGCATGAAGGTGGCCACGCGCGTCGTCGTGATCACCGCCGCGGAGCTGGACCGGATCGTCGAAGAGAACGCGATCGATGACGATGATGTCGACCCGAGCCGTCTGTTCGTGTCGATCTGGCGCGAGTTCTACGACCGTCAAGCGCTGCTGCCGCTGCTTGAGCAAGACTGGGCGCACGAGCGGCTCCATGTCGGATCGCGCGCCGCGTATCAGCATGCGCCCGAAGGGGCCACGGAGAGCGATCTCGTGGACGCCGTCGCATCGTTGCTCGGTGACCGCGTCACGGCGCGCAACTGGAACACCATCGGCAAGCTGCAGGAGCTGGTGGACGACGTCGCCGCCGCTGCGAACGAAGACGCGTAGGTCGTGATCCGCGGGGTTGGCGTAGGTGCTGCGGTCGTGGTCCTGGCACTCGGGGCCTCGCTCTGCGTGCAACAGCGTCCCGCGACGCTGAGCGATGGTGAGCAGGCCTCGGTGCACCGCGCTGCGCTGATGGCGCTATTCGACGCACGAGAGCACGCCAAACAGCTCGTGTTCTGGAGTGATACGGCCAACCTGTCGCCAACATTGCAGCTTCTGCGCGACGCCGGCGTCGCGTTCGAGGCGCTACCGCCAGATACCGCGGCCCTCGCATTGCCGTTGCCGGTGCATCTGGAGTCGTTGGCGACACTCGAGCAGCAGTTCCACGCCGAACCCGATGGATGGGAGGCGTGGTTTGCGCGCTATCCCGCCAGCAGCGGACTCGTCGCCCTCACACGTCCAACCGTGCTCGCCGAGAGTCCCGACGGCGCCGAGCGCGTGGCGGTGATCGTCGGGCGCACCTGCGGCGAGCACTGCCACTCAGCGTGGCGAGTCACTTTACATCGCGCCACCGCCACCGACGCCTGGCACACCCTCGGGATCGAGCCACTCGCCCTGCCGCGAGACTAGCGCGTTCGTCGTCGCTGGTAGCGCGTCAGGGGCCCGATCCGCACTATAACGGCAGCGACGATCTGTCACTCCCCGACCCACTGAATCGCCGAGGCGCTCATGCTCAAGACTGTCGGCATCATTCTGCTCGTCCTGCTCGGCGCGTTGCTGCTTATGGCCTCGCGTCAGCCGGACACGTTTTCCATTGAACGGTCGGTGGTCATCGCGGCACCGGCCGAGACGATCTATCCGAAGATCGCCGATCTGCATCAGTGGTCCCCGTGGTCGCCCTACGAGAAGCTTGATCCGCAAATGAAGAAGGTGTTCAACGGCACGCCTGGCGCCGCGGGTGCGAGCTATTACTGGAGCGGCAACTCGAAGGCCGGCGAAGGCACGATGACCGTGCGTGAGCTGATGCCGCCGTCGAAGATCACGATGCAGCTCGACATGCTCAAGCCGATCGAAGGGCACAACGTGATCGAGTTCAATCTCGAACCGGCCGACGCCGGCACGAGGGTCACGTGGGCCATGCGGGGCGCGAATCCCTTGCTATCCAAGGTGATCGGGTTGTTCATGAACATGGACACCATGATCGGCAAGGATTTCGAAGACGGTCTGGCGTCGCTCAAGACACAGGCGGAGGCGAAATGAAAGCGTTCGGCATCGCCCTCGCGGGCTACATCCTGATGTTCGTGGTTCTCTTCGCCACACTCACGGCGGTGTATTTCGCGCTCGGCACGGAGCGCACGTTTGTGCCGGGTAGCTACGCCGTGACGCCGCTGTGGATCGCGGTGTTCTGCTTCTTTCAGTTCGATTCGGGGCTGGTGGCGGGCATCGTCGTGTCGAAGCTGTCCCGCGATCGCAAAGTGCCGCTCATTCTCGCGGGCATGACTCTGGTTTTCGGTATTCTCATGGCACTCCCGGCGATCACGAGCGGCGTGAACGCAACCATGACGCGCGACGGCTCGCTCACCAACATGCAGGCGATGATGCAGGCGCAAACACCGGTGTGGATCCAGCTGATCGCCCCGGCGCTCGCCGCACTCGGTGTAACCGCCGGTGCGACGCTCATGTCGCTGGTCGGGCAGCGCCGCTCGTGAGTACATCGGTTGCACCGTTGTGGCACTCGGAGCAGGAAGGCCGATGGCATGCGGCACTTGCCGGCTACGACGCCGCGATCGCCGCTGTGCCGTCGGGACGACTGGTCGAACACGATGTGTGGTATCGCACCGAGCTGCCGGCGCTGATCGCGTCGCGCACGCCACGCTACGTGCTGCACGACGAGATGGTGCGGATCACCGAGTGGAAGATGGCGCGCGGCGTGTGGCGTGCACCGAATCTCGTGCTGGTGCGCAGCAACACGCCGGATGCCGTCATCGAGGCAAGCCGGTCGGCGTGGGAGCAGATTCCGCATCCTACGAGGCCGGTCACCGCACTGGTCGCCCTTAAGGGTGTCGGCGCCGCCACGGCCTCGGCGTTGCTCGCCGTGATGGCGCCCGCGGAGTATCCGTTCTTCGACGAGGATGTCGCAGCGCAGGTGCCACAGCTCGGAACGGTGGCGTGGACCAACGGCTACTACGCCAAGTACGCCGTGGCGCTGCGTGAGCGATCGGCGCAGCTGTCGGCGATCTTTGCGCAGGCGTTCACACCGGTGATGGTGGAGCGGGCGCTCTGGGCCACGCGGGCAACCGCCCGCCCAACGACCCCGTGATGACCGCTGATGTCGTGATCTGTGGGGCCGGTATCGCCGGCATCGCCACGGCGTATGCGCTTGCCGTCACGCATGGTGTGCGCAACGTGCTGCTGGTCGATGAGCGCCCCCCGCTCACCTTGACCAGCGACAAGAGCACCGAGGCGTATCGCAACTGGTGGCCAGGTCCCGACGACGCGATGGTGCAGATGGTCAATCGCAGCATCGATCTGCTGGAGCTGTGGTCAGCGCAGAGTGGCGATCGGTTCGGGCTCAATCGGCGCGGCTATCTCTACGCCACGCGTGACGCGGCGACGGCGGCGCGATTCGTGACCGACGCGGCGCGAGCGAGTGCACAAGGCGCCGGCGACGTACGCACGTATCACTCGGTGCACGAGGCGGCCGGGTACCGGCGCAGTCCGCACCGCGGCTTTCGCGACGTGCCAAATGGCGCCGATCTGTTTCTCGATCGCGACGCGATTCGCCAGCACTTTCCGTGGATGCACCCCGAGATCGTCGCCGTGCTGCACGCGCGCCGCTGTGGCTGGTTCAGCGGCCAGCAGCTCGGCATGTATCTGCTGGAAGACGCAAGAGCGGCGGGCGTGCAACTGGTGAGTGGTCACGTGGAGCGCGTGGGGCACAGCACGGGCACCGTGGACGCCGTGGATGTGGCCTGCAGCGATGGCCGCGTGCTGCACATCGCGACCCCCCTGTTCGTGAACGCGGCCGGTCCGTATGCCGCACAGGTGGGCGCCTTGGCTGGCGCCGAGCTTCCGCTGTTTTCGGAAGCGCACTACAAGATCGCGATCGAGGACACCGCCGGGGTGATCGACCGCGACACCGGTCTGGTCATTCTCGACGATGCGCAGCTGCTCGCGTGGAGCGACGACGAGCGCGATGAACTCGCCGCGGATGACGCCACGCGATGGCTCACCGAGCCGATGCCGGCGGGGATTCATCTGCGGCCGGAAGGGTACGGCGCGAGTCGCACGGTGTTGATGCTGTGGGATTATCACAGCGCGCACCGGTTCAACGTGCCAGCATATCCGATGCCTGACGACGCGCTCTATCCCGAGCTCGTACTGCGTGGTATGACGTCGCTGGCCCCCGGACTTGCCGCGTATCTCGAGCGCTTGCCGCATGCGTACGTGGACGGCGGCTACTACACCAAGACCGCCGAAAACCGGCCGCTGGTAGGCCCCAGCGGCGCCCGCGGCGCCTTCGTGTGCGCCGCGTTCTCGGGATTCGGTCTTATGGCCGCACCGGCGTGCGGTGAACTGTTGGCCGCACAAATCACCGGTGCCACGCGGCCCGCCTACGAGCCGGCCTTTCTCCCTACGCGCTACGACGACCCCGCGTATGTCGCCCTGTTGGCCAACTGGGGTAGCACGGGCCAGCTGTAGCGCGGTGATGCCTACGGTCGCGGCGCGTGGCGCTTCACCTGCTCGTCCATGATGCGCAGCAGTTCCTGATTGCTCCACGGCTGCCAGCCGTGCGGCTTGAGTGGACGGCCGTAGTCGAACTTGCCGGCGTAGTACGGTCCCTTACCCGGCTCCTTCGTGCTCTCGAGAAACGTTTCGAAGCGATACACGCCGAGGTTGAGGAAATAGTTGTCCATGTCGCCGACGGCCACATGCAACTTGCCAACCAGCCGCGGACCGATCGTGGACCAGTTGCGCTCCACGTAGTCGCGCAGGTCGTAGCCATTGGCGCGCATCGCTTCGGCGACGCTCTTGTCGATCACACCGGTGCGCTTATCCCAGAGCGGTTTGGGATAGCCGTCGGCTCCAACCGGTGCCCACGCGGCCTGCCACCCATCCCATTGTCCAGCCGAACGACCCTTGGTCGCGATCACCAATTCGGCGGTGTTCTCTTCGCGCATGGTGAGTTCGGTCAGGCCTTCCGGTGAGCGACTGGACGGCACTTCGCGCGGGAGCCATGAGCGCTCGTTCATCACGAACGCATTCGCGTCGGCGTAGACGTTGCCGAACTGATAATTGCGGAAGTCGAGCTGATCGGGATACAGCGACCACGCGCCGCCGAAGACGTCGGGATAGTGTACCTGCAGCGCGAGCACATCCCATCCACCGGTGGAGCCACCGGTCAGCGTGCGCGCGTAGGACGACGGAATCGTGCGGTAGCGCTTGTCGATCTCGGGAATCAACTCCTGCGTGATGGCATCGCCGTACGGCCCATTGTTGGCCGAGTTGAGCACGTAACTGTCATCGTAGAACGGCGTGGGGTGCTGAATGAACACGGCGATGAACTCGGGCACCTTGCCGGCCGTCCACGCCTGCTGGAATTCACAGCCTGGCTCACGTGCACTGCGCGCGAGTCGCGCGGCCTTGGCCGGCGCGGCTTCGGGTGTATCGCAGCCCTCGAAGGTGAAGCCGAACGGGGCGCGCTCGCTGAAGTGACCCACGGTGTAGACCACCGGATAGCGCTTGGACGTGTTCTGCTCGTAGCCCTTGGGCAATAGCACCACCGCACCGAGCGGCATGTCGTGATTCCAGAAGGCACTCACCTTCTTCGACGTCATCGTGAACCGCTTCACCCACGGCGAATCGGCGAGCGAGGCGACGGGCGGCAGGACCTTCGTGAGCGACAGTGAAATGACGGGATTGGTGGCCGGGTCGATGCGCAGCTTCTGCACGGCGCTCACGAGTGAACCGGGCGCGTCGTTGAACCGCTGCCCTTCCCACGCATCCATGTGCGCCCAGATCGTATGGCCATCGGCGCGCGTGAACTGCGTGTACGGCAGGATCATGCCTTGCACGACGTATTCGCCGGCCGGCAACTGCTTCAATGAGGCCACGGGAAAGCCGAGCGTGGTGGCGTCAATCGTGACCACCTCACCGGGCCGCACTCCTTCGACATCGACGCCGAAGAACGGCTCGCTGCCGCGACTGGAACTGGCCTGCCGACGCGGCTCGCTGCGATCGGTGCGCGCGATGAAGAAGAACGCGCGCCCGGTGATCGGGCCTGCCGCAACTGACGCGTCGAAGCGGAGTTGTACCGTTTGCGCGGCGACGGGTGCGCTGATCAGCACGACGCCGGCGGCTAGCAGTGCGGCGAAACGGGTGAAGCGAAACATCGACATAGCCATCAGTGCTGGTGCGAAGAGGGAGGTGTCGCGGAGGGGGCTTCGGACGCGAGTCCGGGCGCGGTGGATTCGGGCGTGTCGGAGAGATGTTCCTGCACGATGCGCCACCGTCCGCTCTCACGGCGCCACAGCATGGTCCACGCCCCGCTCACGGTGTGCGGTGTGCCTTGTGGCGTGGTGTGCGGAATGCTGTACACGAGCGTGACCACGGCGGCATCGCGCGTGATCACATCCACGTACGTCGAGCCCAGCACGAAGCGCGGGTTCTGCATTCTGCGACCGACGCGCTGCCAGAAGCCGGCGATCTCGCCGGCGAGCGTGTCTCTGGTCGTGGTGACCCGTCCGGCCACCGCGGAGATGATGCGACCGCTGTCGGGATAAAGGCTGAGTAACCGCGCCGCCGGCTCGGGCTTCGCAAAGTCGTAGGCGTTGATGACGAGCGCGCTCAGTGTGTCGGCGATTGCGCGCCGGTCGGCGGGCGAGACCCGGAGCGGGTCGGTGCACGCGGTGAGCAGTGACAGCACGGGCGCGGCGCAGGCGCCAGCGGCGAACAAACGGTGGAAGAGAGGGCGCATCGTGGCCTGGAGAACGGGTGCCCGGTCGGAACGGCAGGACGGCTCACCGTGAGGATAACGAGCGGGGACTCCGGCCGCTCCGGGTGCTTCGGCGGCGGTCCCCGGTCCCACGCAGAGGACACTGGTTGTCACCATTTGAGGACGGTTAGTCGTGTCGAAAGGAAAGGTTCCCTCTGATGGCGCCTCGCGGCTGGCTGGCGCGGTCATTGCCGTGCACCTTGGTATCGGGATCACACGGCAGGCGCCGCGTGCATGCCCGTCTGCCATGGCCCGGGGCCAGGAGGAGCGCGTGCGAAAAACGATGAAGTCGGCGGCGATCGTGTCAGGGATGGCTGCGGTGTTCGCGCTGGGTGGCTGTGGCGGAGAACGCGATCAGGCGGCCATGACGGCCGACCTCGAGCGTGACTTGCAGATGGCGACGGCTGCCGAGCGTCCGCGCACGGCCGTGGTATCCGCGCTCGAGGGCGGTCCGACGGGCGCGCCCAGCGGTGACCAGGTCGGACGTCGTGATGCGGTACCCACGCCGCGCCGCACCGCACGACCCACGCCGAGCGCGCCGATCACGGAAACGGTCTCGTCGGAATCGGTGAGTGAGGCGCCCGCTCCGGCTGTCGTGACGACGGAGCGCGTAGAACCCACGCCGGCGCCGAGCCCCGAGCCCGGTGTGCAGGCGCCGCCGGATCTGTCCACGGAAGCCGAGGCCACCTCAGGCCCGTCGGCGCGTGGTGACGAGGAGGCCGGAAGCGATCGCGGCACCGGCAGCGGCAACGTCGGCAACGGGGACAGTGGCCGCCGCGGCGGCGGATGGGGCGGCATCATCGGCGTGGTGATCCGCGGCGCCAGTGCGGGTGTGGACAACTGTGAGGAGCATGACCGACGGCGGACCGGCGGCCGCAACGGCGGACGTGTCGGCACCCGGATGGGCGGCGCCGGCGGGATCATCGGCACCGTGATCGGCGAAGTGGTCGACCGGGGACGGGCGCCGGTGGGGACGCCGCAAAGATGGCCGCGCTACTAGGGTTACGAGCAAACGGCGCTAGGAATGAACGGCGCTGGGAATTGACGGCGCTAGGCATGAACCGCGTGAACGGCAAACCGCGAAACGGCAGACAACGCGTCTCGCGGTTTCGCGGTTTCGCGGTTTCGCGGTTTGCCGTTCGCGCCCCTTATTCCTAGCGCCCCTTATTCCTAGCGCCGTTCATTCCTAGCGCCCCTTGCCGTACTTCTGCCGACCATGATTGTCTCGCCTCGCCCCGGCCTCTGTCCGAAGCATGTGAAGCTCCCGTAATGCGTTGCGCGCAGGCACTTAGCTCATCCCTTGCAGGAGCTACGCCGGCCGCATGGCGGTGAATTTGCACGTGCTCGCACGAACTATTCGTACGGTTTTGGTCGCCGGGCAGGAAGAAGCGTTGCTGAGGCTCCCTGCGGGGTACTAATCTTCCGCGTTGCCATGACTCACTACGAAGACCTCGGCGGCGAGACCGGCATTCGTGCGCTGGTCGATCGCTTCTACGATCTTATGGACACCGCCCCCGAAGCGGTGAACGTGCGCGCGCTTCACGCGACCAGCCTCAAGGCGTCTCGCGAGAAGCTGTATCTGTTTCTGACCGGGTGGACCGGCGGGCCGGATCTGTACGTGGAGCAGTTCGGCCATCCGAAGCTGCGGATGCGGCATTTTCCCTTTGCCATCGGCGCGCGCGAGCGGGACGAGTGGCTGTGGTGCATGGATCAGGCGCTGACCGAGCACGCGATGTCCGAGGAGCTCCGCGGATATCTGACGCTCAGGATGCACCAGCTGGCCGATCACATGCGCAACCAACCCGAGTAGCTCAGAAGACCGTTATGCGCATTGTGGCCGGCAAGTTTGCAGGACGACACCTCACCTCACCCAATGATTTCCGGGTGCGCCCCACGGGGGAGACGGTGCGTGTGGCGCTCATGCGACTCTTGCGCAATGATCTCGAAGGGGCCCGCATCATCGATCTCTTCGCCGGCACCGGTGCGCTCGGCCTCGAGGCGCTGTCGCGCGGCGGCAAGTACGTGGACTTCGTGGAGTTCCGTCCCTCGAGTCTGCATGCGCTGAAGGCCAACATCGCCGCGCTCGGTGTTCGCGAGAAGACGCGCGTTTACAAGAAGGACGCGCTGCCGTTCGCGGGGCAGCTGCCGTCGGGCAAGTTCGACATCGCCTTCGCCGATCCTCCGTACGAATCGAAGATGCTGGACCGACTCATCGAGAGCTGGCATCGCCAGAAGTTCTCGACGATTCTTGCGATCGAGCATACGCGCGTGCACGTGCTGCCACCGATCGTGAAGCCGCAGCACACCCAAGTGTTCGACGACAGCGCCATCTCGGTATACCGCCTGTAGTGCTCACCTGTAGACCTCTGTAGGTCCTCCCATGCGCATCATGCTCCGCTCCGTCCTTGCGGCGACTCTGCTGCTCGCGCCGTCGGTTTCCCCGGCGCAGCCCTCCACCTGGAAGCAGCAGGCCGACCGCGTCACCATCATGCGTGACCAGTACGGCATCGCCCACGTGTACGGCAAGTCCGACGCCGATGCCGTGTTCGGCATGGTCTACGCGCAAGCGGAAGACGACTTCAATCGCGTGGAGACGAATTACATCACCGCGATGGGCCGCACGTCGGAAGTGGAAGGCGAGGGCGCGCTGTGGCGCGACCTGCGCATGAAGCTCTTCATCGACACGCTCGACATGAAGGCGAAGTACGCTGAGAGCCCGGCATGGCTCAAGACGCTGATGAACAGCTTCGCCGATGGGCTGAACTACTATCTCGCCACGCACCCGCAGGTGAAGCCGAAGCTGCTCACGAAGTTTGAGCCGTGGATGGCTCTGACCTTCACCGAAGGCAGCATCGGCGGTGACATCGCGGGCGTGAACGTGGGCGGCATCGAGCAGTTCTACGCGCCGCGTATGGGCATGGCACCGACGGCACCGTCGCGTGAGGAACTCGACGCGGAGTTCGAGCCGCGTGAGCCCACCGGATCGAACGGCTTCGCGATCGCGCCGAAGAACACTGCCAACGGGCATGCGCTGCTGCTGATCAATCCGCACACGGATCACTACTTCCGTCCGGAGATTCACGTCAACAGCGAGGAAGGACTCAAGGCCTACGGTGCGGTGACGTGGGGACAGTTCTTCATCTACCAGGGGTTCAACGACAAGAACGGCTGGATGCACACTACCGGCGGCGGTGATGTGGCCGACGAGTATCAGCTCACGGTCACCGAGCGGGACGGCAAGGTGTTCTATCAGTACGCCGGCGGTGAGCGCGAGATGCAGGCCAAGCGCATCGTGTTGCCGTACAAGACGTCGGCCGGCCGGCAGCGGAAGACGGTCACGGCGTACTTCAGCCATCAGGGGCCGATCATCCGCAACGACAACGGCAAGTGGGTGGCTGTGCGTCTCATGCAGGAGCCGATCAAGGCGTTGATGCAGTCGTTCGGTCGCACGAAAACGAGTGATTTCGCGAGCTATAAGCGGGTGATGGAGCTGCGCACCAACTCGTCGAACAACACCGTGTACGCCGACGCGAGTGGCACGATTGCCTTCGTGAACGGTGACTTCATCCCGAAGCGCAATCCGAAGTTCGACTACACGCGCCCGGTCGACGGCGGCACGCCGGACACCGAGTGGCAGGGCCTGCATTCGCTCGATGAAACGATCCTCGTCGCGAATCCGGCGAACGGCTGGCTGATGAACACCAACAACTGGCCGTTCACGGTGGCCGGCCCGAACAGCCCGAAGATCGGTAACTATCCGAAGTACATGTCGCAGTATCAGGAGGAGAATGCGCGTGGCATTCACGCCATCCGTATGCTGAACGGCCGCACCGATTTTACGGTCGACAAGCTGATCGCGGCCGCATACGACAGTTATCTGCCGGCCTTCGAGCAGATCATTCCGCCACTCGTCGGCGCATGGGATGCGCTGCCCGGTTCCGACACGGTGCGCATCAAGCTCGCCGACCAGATCGCGGTGCTGCGCAGCTGGGACTATCGCTTCGGGCTCACGTCGGTGGCGATGTCGTTGGCGAATGCCTATGGCGAGGAACTCGCGCGCGTCACGCGTGGCAATCGTGCGGCGGCACGCGACAACGCCGTGATGCTGAGCGCGCTCGCGCGCAGCGCCGACAAGCTGGGCAGCGACTTCGGCACCTGGAAGACGCCATGGGGCGAGATCAACCGCTTCCAGCGCCTCGATGGCCGCATCGCGGCCGTGTACGACGATGCGAAACCCAGCATTCCGGTGCCGTTCACATCGTCGAACTGGGGCTCGTTGGCGGCGTTCTCGCAGAACGGTGTGCGCACGACGAAGCGCATCTACGGGAATCGCGGCAACAGCTTCATTGCGGCCGTCGAATTCGGCCCGCGCATCGTGGCCAAGACCTCGCTCGCCGGCGGGGTGAGTGGCGACCCCGCGTCGCCGTATTTCATGAACCAGGCCGAGGACTACGCGAAGGGGCAGTTCAAAGTGGTGAACTACTATCGCGAGGACGTGGAGAAGCACGCCAAGCGCACGTACCACCCGGGTCAGTGAGCGCGGTGACCGACGGATCGATGCGCCCCGCCGCTGCGAGCCTCGCTGCGGCGATCGACTTCGGGGCCAGCAACACCGACGTCGTGGTGCGCGATGGCAGCGCGACGCGGCACTGGACCCTGCCCAGCGAAGGACAGCCCGACGAGGCGCGGGTCCGGCGCGTACTCGACGCCGGTGGTGTGTTACCGCGCGACCTCGAGTGGATCGCGGTGACCGGCGGCAATCGCGCACTGCTCCCCCAGTCCATCGACGAGCGGATGTTGCATCGCGTGGACGAAGTGAAGGCGATCGGTCGCGGCGGTCTGGCCTTGGCCAATCTCGAATCGGCTCTGGTCACGAGCGCCGGTTCTGGCACGGCGTGCGTCGCCGCCACGATGAACGGTGCGCACCATGTGACCGGCACCGGCGTGGGAGGTGGCACGCTGGTCGGCCTCGGACGTCTGCTGTTGGGCACGGTCGATCCACGCGAGATCGATGCGCTGGCGCAGCGGGGGTCCGACACGACGCACAATCTCACGATTTCCGAAGTGCTGGGTGGCGCGATCGGCAGTCTACCGCCGGAGACCACGGCAGTGAACTTCGGCCGCGTGGCCCGTCATCCGGTGGACGCGTCGCGCGAAGACACGGCGGCGGCGCTGGTGAACATGGTGGGGCAGGTGATCGCCGTGATCGCGATCAATGCGGCCCGCGCACAGCAGCTGCCGCACGTGGTGATCGTGGGTCACTTGGCGGATCTCAAGAGCATCCGTCGCACCTTCGGCCTGGTGGCCAAGTTCTACGGCGCCACGATTCTCACACCGGAAGCGGGCGGATCGGCGACGGCCCTCGGTGCACTACTGACGACAGAGATGGTCGAGCGCGACTTTCGGCATGGAACCGGGTAACGGCGTCGCGTACCCCGGGATGCCGACCTCCTTGTGCTGCGCCACCTTCGTTCCCTTCGCGTCGCTGTAGTACCAGTTCTCCTTCACCGCGACGACTTGCTTCCGGCAGTCGAGCATGAGCAGCGTACGCGAGCTGTACCAGTTACCGCCCGGCACCTTGGTCGGCTTGTGGAACTGCACCCGTAGCGCGGCGGTGATGATGCCGGCGTCGCGTTTCACTGACTTGGACTCGAGCAGCACCGTGCCGCCGTTGATCAGACCGATCGGCTTGGGTGACTGCGCCTGGGTCACGCGCGATGACAGCGCGATCACGGCGACCGACGACAGCGCAACGAAACGAAAGAGGTGGCGCAACGGCATGCTCGGCGTGAAGGGAGTGTCCGAAGTCATGAAAACGAGTGCGTCCGCTCAGCTCGCGACGTGACGCTCTGCATCGAGCAAGCGGCGGACGGTCTGCAAAAGTTCGGCGGTGGAGAAGGGCTTCGCGAGAAACGGGAGCTGGTACTCGGCCACATCGCGCACCAGTTCGTCGTCGTCCGGATAGCCACTGATGAATAGCACTTTCACCATCGTATAGCGCACGGCAATCTCGCGTGCGAGATCGGCGCCGGACATCCCGGGCATCACCACGTCGGTGATCACCAAGTCGTAGGGAAGCGCGGCGCTGGCGAGTGCATCGAGTCCCGCCTGTCCGTCTCCGGCGCGCGCCACCACATAACTGGCCCTTGCGAGCATGCGCATCGTGGCCGACGCGACGGCATCGTCGTCTTCGACCAGCAGAATCCGCTCGCCGCCGCCCGCAACGGCGGGGGGCGCGATCAAGGGGTCAGAGTCGTTGATCGAGG